>NZ_JBWDNT010000018.1:0-117927 GCF_056269345.1 Paenibacillus sp. J22P15 | reverse complement strand
TCCATGGAGGAACGCCCCTTTGTCTTTGGTTGTAGGGCGTCTATTCCATGTAATTCTAAGCTTCTTTGCCAGCTTAAAATGGTACTATGACTCGCAATATTAAATACCGCATCCGTTTCTCTAACAGACGTCCCATGTTCGTTCATGTGATTAAGTACGTCTAGTTTATCCTGCGCGGAATATGATGTATAGCCCTTTTTAAAAGCATCTTCACCATGATACTCAAATTGTCTAATCCAATTTAACAAGACAGAATAATGAAGTCCTATAGATTTCGCAATTGCATTCAAGCTTTCTGTTCCACTTTGGTAACGTATAACTGCATGTAATTTTTCATCTGTATTAAACTTAGTCATAAAAAAAATGCACCTCCAATGTTAGATGGTGTCTAACAATTGGGGTGCAGTTCACATGAGGTTGTGGATTTTCGCTTTATCTATCACATGCAGTTTCAAATAACCTCTACATGTTCTATGTAGATACTCACTCCCAATAGAAGGACTGGATACGAATCTTATTCTTGCTACATAATATATAGTTCAACAATTGGCTCTCCATCGGCCAATAGCAACGCAAAAAGTTATTCACTTGGTTCATTGTCTCTCACCTCGTCCTCGTTATCCTAACTATACTTTCATTTGAGAGGTACGACAACTATTCTGACACAGGGGGAATCTTCAGCTCCTTAGAGTTATAAACTCAACTTTAGCAGAGCGAAAATCGGCTTCACTGCATGTAAAACTGACAAGAAACGTTATCTTGTTGGTGGACGCCAAGCTGCGAATGTTGAGTTACATAAATACTGCGGGCTTGCGATGTAGCTTTAGTGATAATTAGTCGTTCGAATAAATGGTAGAGACTAAACTGTGGGATATTAATGAAGGAATCATTGTTTTTGTACGTACATAATCCAGTTTTTTCTTAGCAGTTTGGATAGGGATAATGTTATAGTGAAGGATACGATAGAAAATATGAGCGTGAACGTGTAACAGTGTTCTGAAGTGAATGATATCAGACGACCTGGACGGTTCAAACGAAGGAAATTATACTCATCGCAGACCCGAATTGATTACGGGTGAAGTAGAGGCGACCAAGGAGTATGTCGATAGCATTACATTTCCAATATGGGATATCTAGACAGCAATTGCAAAGGAGGTAGTAGTAATGAGAGTCGTCATTGCTGATGATGAGAGGCTAGTTAGATTGGCTCTTCGCAGTATTATCGAGGAATTATCATCGCTCAACATTCAAATTGTAGGTGAGGCGAAGAACGGGAAAGAATTAGTGCAATTGGTAGACGAGCATCATCCAGAGCTCGTTTTTGTTGACATTCGCATGCCTATAATGGATGGGATACAAGCGATGGATCAAGGAAGCCAACTATCGCCTGATACACAATGGATTGTTTTGACGGGATTTTCAGATTTCGAATATGTACGGAGGGCGTTACAACTTCGAGCGGTAGACTATTTATTGAAGCCGATTGGACCAGATGAGCTGGAAGCTAGTATATCCGTAGTAGCTAAGGAGCTTGAAGCAAGGGTAAGTCAGTTAAAGAACCAATTTGAGGGAGCAGTCAATTCCTTACTGAATCGAACAAGGGCAGTGGAAGAAATCGGTTTGAGATATTCATTACAGCATTTTAGATTGTCTGTTACTTTGTTCAGTATAGATAGTCATAGTTCGGAAGAAGAGAAGAGCAATCTGAGCTTTCAATGGATTCAAAGGTTAAAGGAGGTCTATGCAAGAATAGTACCGTTCCCTAGATTAGAACATGCAATCACCTTCATTACACTTCCTAATGGAACTGCTACCCAAATTTTTGGCTGGAATCAAGCTGCGGACAAACAAGTTCAAAGCTTCTTGCCGCAATTGAAAGATATATTGAATGAGCAAATGAAAGAGTTTCGTAAAAATAGTTATGAGATATCCGGATTGCAATCTGAGCACCCGATTGGATTTGCGGAGTTAGAACAAAAACTGTTCAGGCTTCAGCAACTACTGCCATTGCGTCGGGTATTGTCCTCAGGTAGATTATGGATGGAGCGGGATGTCAGCGTAATGATGGACAAGCCTCATTTCAGAGACATTAGTGAGCGCATCGATAAACTATGTAAGTCTGCCTATATGCAGGACTTTTTTCAATATACAAACGAACTAAAGCAGCTAGAGCCAATGATAAAGTCTTTGGCCAAACAAGATTCTACTGTACTAGAGCATCTCCGTAAATCTTTGGATGTTTCTTTGGGGTGTAGACTAGACGTTACACAGTCTGTCGATCAATGGATGAAGGCGCTGCAAAGTGTTCAGGAAAATCGATTAGCTGAACAATCACAAGTTGAATTGTTACAGGGTGATCGAATTCAAAGGGTGCTCAATTATATTAATATGAATTACATGAACGATATCGGGATTGGGCAAATTGCTAGTGATATGAATGTCACTCCGAACTATTTAAGCTCTTTATTCCATAAGCGGACAGGGAAAATTTTCACGAAGTTTCTTACCGACATTCGGATGGTCAAGGCGAAGGAATTGTTGCTGACCAACCCTGGACTTAAAGTACAGGAAGTAGCCGGGCAGGTCGGCTACTACGGTACACGTCATTTTACAAAGCTGTTTCAGGAGTATTATGACTGCTATCCATCGGAACTACATCAGAAGTCGACAGCAAAGAAATTGTAATCGTGGACACTGTGCCTGAGCCAACGGTACTCTGAATATCGAACTGTGCCTGATCTTTGCCATAGGCAAGAAGGAGACGCTCTCGCACATTTTGTAATCCTACACCGCCGGAGCCTGCGGAGGAGCTTGTATTGGCTGAGAATCCAATGCCGTTATCAGTAATACATATTTTAACGTAAGGAATGTCTTGGTCATAGAACGTTGTTGCGCAAATTGATATGACACAAATATGATCAGCGGGTTCACACCCGTGAATAATAGCATTTTCGATTAATGGTTGAAGTATCAACTTCGGTAGTCGGAAAGCACCCAGACCAGGTTCACAGTATTGATTTATTGTTAAACGATCATCGAAACGCAATTGCTGTAGCTGACCATATCGTTCGAGAAACAAAAATTCATTTTCTATGCTAGACCAATCATTGAACTCCAATGAATATCGAAGCATACCGCTTAAGGAGAGTATAGCTTTCTCTAATATAGCTCGTTCGCCTGCACGATTCAGTCCAATCCATCCACTTAGAATATTGTAGAGAAAATGAGGCTGAATTTGTGATTGTAGTGCACGATACTCGGCATTTCGTTTCGCTAGATCAGCACGATATTCACGGTTAATCATTTCATTTAGTTGCTCAATCATATGATTCAAAGCTTCGCCGAGCTGAGCTATTTCATCTCGGCTATTTGTATTGAATCTTGCTTCCAAATTTCCGCGTGTTACTTTTCGCATGACCAGAATCATTTGCTTAAAGGGATTGACGATATTGCGTGATAGATAGAAGAACAATATGAAGGTGAGTATCAATCCAGCAGCAAGAAATAGAAAGGCAACACTGTACAACCAACGAACTTTGGAGGCTGTCTCTTCAGCAGACAGAAGCACTGTTATTTTCCAGTCTGCTTGCGGAATACTCTCACTAACGTTGGCATAGTCGTTACCTTCGACATCAATAAGTTTTTCTGAATGAGCAATTTCAACTAATGCTTTTGTTGAAATTGGCTGACTAGAGTACAGTAATTGATTATTGTTATCTTGAATGACGACGATCGAGCTTACGTCGAAGGCGATATCACTGACGATTTGATTTAATATATTCGTATCTGCATCGGCCATAATGACAGCTAGAGGCTCTTGGGAATCAGGGTCTTTAATAAGCCGAGCGACGGAGAACACCTTCCTCTGTTCTGAATGCTTTAGATAATCTCGCTGGTGTGCACTAATGAATGAGATGTGACCATCTGCAGCAACTGCTTGTTGATACCAAGCCTGTTCCTGATAAGGGAAATCGGGTATCGGACCAGCCAGATCTTTTGTATCAGTGAAATATACCGTTCCATCCGTTGAAATAAGCAGAGTTCCCAGTATATCTTTTCTTGTGTTTTGCAGCATGAGGAGAAGGGTTTCATTAAGTGCACGATCTGTAAGTAACTTCGTGTAATCGCTCGCATTATCATATTGGTTGGTAGCTTTTATCTTTAATGCATTCATAACCTCTAAGTTCCAAAAGGGCATAATTGTAATTCTTTCTAAATCATCTAAGTAGGTTTCGATATTACGAGCCATTGCTTTTATAGTTCCTTCTGTTAGAACTTGCTTCTCATTAGTTATCATTGTTTGGTAGTAATAAGGAATGACGATTCCTATCAATAAAACCGGCACCGTTATGGTTGCAATAAAAAGGATGGTTAATTTAAACCGTAATGTATAGCGATGTCTTTGCAAGTGGAGAACCACCTTTACTTGGTATGGGAATGTTAGTTTATATAGTTATGTTATCATAACGTAGTTTTTCTAATTCGAATAGAGTGTGTAGATATCGTCGGATAGAGTGTAGTTTTAGGGCATATGTAAGCGCATTTATGAATGGTATATTAAGTCTACAAACAAAAATTAACTTTTCAACAGGGGGAACAGCAGATGAAGAAAAAATTTATAACTTTACTATGTCTGGTGCTAGCGCTAGGTACAGTAATTACGGCATGTGGTTCAAAAGGTGTAGGTGATACAGCATCTAATGGAGCAGCAGGTTCGTCAGATAAAAAAATTACATTAACAGTATCGACAAATGTAGTCGGTGAGCAAGCAACTGTTTTACAAGATATCGCAAAGGGATTTGAAGAAGAAAACCCTAACATCAAAGTAGATTTTAGCGCACCAGGTAAAGATTATGAGAACACAATGAAAGTGAAAATGGCTTCTAAAGATATGCCGGATGTTTTCGCAACACATGGTTGGGCAAAAAATCGCTATGGTGAATATTTAGCAGATCTATCAGGAGAAGCTTGGGCGGCAGAGTTGGACCCAACAATTAAGCCAAGTGTAACAGATGAAACAGGTAAGCTTTATGTACTTCCAATGGATCAAGACAAATCAGGTCCAGTCTATAATATTGATCTGTTGAATGAATACGGCTTAGAAGTACCTACGACGTATGAAGAGTTTTTAGCAGCAGCAGAAGTAATTAAGCAGAAGAGTGATGGTAGTGTAGTAGCGATTCATATCGGTGGAGCTGATTCATGGCCGATCGGACAATGGTTCGACTTTATGGCAACACCACTATTGATCAGTGCAGAACAAAATTCCGGACAAGATTTGCTAGACGGTACATTTGATTGGACGAAATTCGATGAGCTACCACAAATGTTCAAAGATTTTTATGACAATGGTTATTTCAACAAAGACATTTTAACATCTAAATATAACGACTCTGCGAAAGCATTTGCAGAAGGTAAAGCAGTATTCGCCTTCTACGGTCCTTATTTCATTGAAGAAGCAAAAAATATTAACCCAGAATTGAATGCAGGTCTTATGCCAATTCCTTCAATCCAAGCTGGAGATGAGCCTACTTTTGCTGGTGGTGAGAAAACAACTTGGGGTGTATGGAAAGATTCTAAAAACATCGAGGCAGCTAAGAAATTCGTTGCTTACTATTCAAAAGCAGAGCATGTTTCTGCTGTAGCAAAATCTAATCAATTGCCTCCAGGTCTTAGCGGAGTGGAAATTGATGCTGGTGAATTAACAGCTTTCTATGAGAAATACAAAGAAACTGCAGTTCTTCCATTCTTCGACCGTGTGTACTTGCCAAACGGAATGTGGGATGTCCTTTGTAAAAATGGACAAGAAATTCTTGCAGGTACGATTACAGCAAGAGAGTATTCTGAGAACATGAAGAAAGAATTCGAACGTCTTAGCGCAACTAAATAATATGAAGTGATAACTTTGAAGGCACCCAGGAGCGCTGGAATAAGGCTCCTGGGTATTTTTTTTGAAGTGTGAGTGAGAAAGGAATGATCTAAGTGAAGAAGAAAATGTGGGGTTCCTCGTCAATTTTGAACATCATGTATATACCAGCATTACTTTTTTTCGCTGTATTTATTTTTTACCCAATGATTGAGGGGGTTCGTATTTCATTTACGAACTGGGATGGATATTCACAGCAGTACAGCTATGTAGGGTTTGAGAAATATAAATATATGCTGTCAGATAAGAATACATGGACAACGATGCTCAACACTTTTATTTATGGATTTGGTAGTACTGTTCTACAAAATATTTTAGGGCTTGCTTACGCTTTATTTTTGGATCAACAATTACGCGCTAAAGGTTTAGTAAGAACAATTGTATATTTGCCAGTTATTATTAGTTCATTAATTATGGGTTATATTTGGTACTTTTTCTTTCAATTTGACGGTGGTGCTGTCAATGATATTTTGGCGCTATTCGGCGCACAACCAGTTGACTGGCTTGCTAACGGTCCACGGGCAGTATGGATTATTACGTTTGTAAATACGTTCCAATTTATGGGTGTAGCAATGACGATTTTTGTTGCTGGTCTACAATCTATTCCAAAGGATTACTATGAGGCGGCTTCTATCGATGGCGCACACTGGTGGTCACAATTCAAAAACATCACACTTCCGCTATTAATGCCTGCAATAACGATTAACGTCGTTTTGAATATCATTGGTGGTTTGAAGCTGTTCGATGTAATCGTAGCGATGACTAACGGCGGACCTGGGTATGCTTCTTCTTCCTTGTCCACGATGATGTATAATTTATACTTTGCAAGACAGGATGCAGGCTATGCAGCAGCACTAGGAAATGTCATGTTCTTAATTATTGCGGTTGTCAGCATTACTTCACTAATTCTATTGAAGCGTAAAGAGGTGAAGGGCTAGTATGAAAACATTAAAATATAGCATTTTAACTTTAATAGGAATTGTTCACTTAATTCCATTCTATATCTTGCTCGGTATGGCTTTGAAACCGATGGAGAATACAAGTTCGAAATGGGCATTCCCAATTGATATGACGATAGATAACTTTGTAAATGCATGGAATCAAGCTCATCTGAGCCAAGCACTAATTAATAATGTCATTATTACAGCTTGTTCGGTTGTATTGATTGTATTAATCGGAGCATTTGCTTCCTATCCATTATCTCGTTTTCCAACGAAGTGGAACCAGTTTATTTATTTACTATGTATCTCTTGTATGATTGTTCCGGCGTTAACTATTCTAGTGCCTCTATACTCGATGATCGTGGAAATGGGTGGAATTAATACGTACTGGGCAGCTATTTTGACACAAGTGACATTCCAGCTACCATTAACTATTTTCCTATTTACAGGATTTATTAACTCGGTTCCAAGAGAATTAGATGAAGCGGGATCCATTGATGGTTGTAACAAATTTATGATCTTCTTCCGCGTGATTCTACCGCTATTGAAGCCAATTACAGCAACCGTTATTATTCTTACAGGTCTTAATGTATGGAATGACTATCAGTTCTCCATTTTCTTATTACAAAAGGTGTCTGTACAGACGATTCCAGTAGCTTTATCTCAATTTATCTCACAGTTCCAGAATCAAATTAGCTGGGTTGCTGCGGGATGCGTAATCGGGATGCTACCTGTAACGATTCTGTATCTATTCTTACAAAAATACTTCATTCGTGGTCTAGCGGATGGTGCTGTGAAAGGTTAGGCGAAATGATATGGCAATAATATATGATGAAAACAAACGTATTTTCCATTTGAAATCTAAAATGACCAGCTATATATTTCAAGCTGATCATCGTGGTTATTTGATCCACTTGTATTGGGGAAAAAGCATATCTGATGAAGATTTGACTCAGTATCTACCAATTGTAGAACGACCGTTTTCTCCGATGACGGATCTAACAGAGCCTTACTTCTCGCTAGATGTTGTGGCGCAAGAATATCCTGGCTACGGTACCTCGGATTATCGTCAGCCAGCATATGAGATGTCCTTCCAGGATGGCTCAACTGCGGTAGAGCTAGTATATCAATCTCATCGCATCGTTGCTGGTAAACCAAGGTTAGAAGGGCTTCCTGCTACGTACGTGGAGTCGGATGAGGAAGCTAGCACACTAGAGATTATGCTTTGTGATCCAGTATCTCAGATGGAAGTATGCTTGAGTTATACTGTGTATGAAAGCTTTGCTGCAATAACAAGATCTGTTCGCTATAGCAATGGTGGGGATCAAAACGTTCAGCTGGGTCGTGCATTAAGTGCGAGTGTTGATTTCCATTATCAATCTTTGGAATGGATTCAGCTATCAGGAGCATGGGCGAAGGAACGTCATATGCATCGTAACGCTCTAATTCCTGGTGTTCAATCTGTCGAAAGCCGTCGTGGTTCAAGCAGTCACCAGCATAATCCATTTATCGCTTTAGTTGAGCCGAGCACAACAGAGGATCGTGGCGATGCTTATGGTTTTAGTCTAGTTTACAGTGGTAATTTTCTAGCTTCTGTAGAGGTAGATCAGCATCAGACGACTCGAGTAAGTATGGGGATCAATCCTTTTGATTTCAATTGGTTATTAGAGCCAGGCGAGTCTTTCCAAACTCCGGAAGTTGTCATGGTCTACTCTAATGAAGGACTCGGCGGTATGTCTCGTCAGTATCATAGACTTTATCGTACACGCTTAAGTCGTGGGCAATATCGTGATCAAGTTCGTCCAATTCTTGTGAATAATTGGGAAGCGACTTATTTTGACTTTAACGAAGAGAAGATTGTCAATCTTGCTGATGAAGCTCAAGATATGGGCATCGAGCTATTCGTATTGGATGATGGTTGGTTTGGCAAGCGCGACAATGATCGTACCTCGCTTGGCGACTGGTTTGAGAACCGTCGTAAATTGCCAAATGGTCTTGCAGGGCTAGGTCAAAAGCTTAATGATCGATCGTTGAAATTTGGAATTTGGCTAGAGCCAGAAATGGTCTCTGTTGAAAGTGAATTATATAAAGCTCATCCTGATTGGTGTTTGCATATACCCAGCCGTCGTCGGACGGAAGGGAGATTCCAGCTTATACTAGACTTATCGCGTCAAGACGTATGTGATGCATTAATTGAAAGATTAAGTGGCGTATTATCTTCTGCACCAATTAGCTATGTGAAGTGGGATATGAATCGGAATATGACGGAGATCGGATCAGCTAGTCTACCAGCTGAGCGTCAACGCGAGACAGCACATCGTTATATGTTAGGTCTATATCACGTTCTAGAGACGATTACGAATCGTTTTCCACATATTTTATTTGAAAGCTGCTCTGGTGGCGGTGGAAGGTTCGATCCAGGGATGCTACACTACATGCCACAGACATGGACAAGTGATAACTCAGATGCGATTGAACGTTTGAAAATTCAATATGGTACTAGCTTAGTTTATCCTGTGAGCGCGATGGGAGCGCATGTCACTGCTGTTCCGAACCATCAGGTACATCGAATTACGCCACTAAGTACACGCGGAGATGTAGCGTTATCAGGAAACTTCGGCTATGAGCTAGATTTAACCAAGATGACGGATGAAGAAAAATTGCTCGTGAAACAGCAAATTAACCAATGCAAAGCTGTACGGAACTTAACATTTAACGGTGATTTCTATCGATTAAGTAGTCCGTTTACAAGTAATGAGACGGCATGGATGTTTGTATCCGAAGAGCAGGACGAAGCGCTAGTTGTCTGGATTAAAGTATTAGCAGCGCCAGCAGAACCGTTACGTCGTTTGAAGCTTAGAGGATTAGATCAGACAAGCATATATGTAGAACAGACGACAGGTATGGCATTACATGGAGATACATTGATGCACGCAGGTGTACAAATTCCAATTACGCTAGGTGATTTCCAAAGCGTGAGCTGGCATTTCAAGCGTGAGATGAAATAATAGAATGATATAAAAAATAGCTATTTTTACATTGATTTATTATGTAAAAGTAGCTATTTTTTAATAATTTACAATGTAGCTTGAAAATAGTTGAAATGAACACCTTGATAGTAGAATTGATACATACAAAATTAATAATCTGCATGATAGAATTTGTGAAAGCGCTATCTATATGTGAGCATAAGTAGATAAGCACGATTTGTAAGTACAAACATCATGTATGACAAGAGGGGGAAAAAATGTGTTCAAAGTAAGAAAGAAAAATGTAAGCGCAATTATAGTGACTTGTATGCTAATGTCATTTTATCCAGTAGGCGTAGGGACTACGATGACAGTTCAGGCACAATCTCAAATTGAGAGTGAGCAAGTAGCTGTTACTGTGGGAGATGAAAACGTTATGTCGTTAGATTCTTCGAACAAGTTGTTAAAGGACAGCTTTGGTTGGGCAATTAATCAAGCCCATAGCTTTGTTCAAACAGGCAAAACTGGACCGAATAATGTGAATAATGGTGGTGGGGAAGAAGGACCGTTCAACTATATTCCATCCTACTGGGCAGGATATAAGCACCGTACTGCATTTTATAGTAGAGACTTTGTCCATCAAGCAGCAGGTGCGCATATGATCGGGCTTGATAAAGAAAATATGAGTATGTTCCAAACATTTGCAAAAGGTATGACTAAAGATAGAAAATGGTATACACTATGGGCGTTTAACTTTGACGGCTCTAACTATACGATTGACTGGAAAAATGATAATAACTTCGTTCGTGAAGTACCAGCGCAATTTGAGCTAGTAGAGAAAGCATACGATCAATATCTTTGGACTGGAGACGAAACATATATTAATGATGAGAGTATGTGGGATTTCTATACTAAAGTTATGAATGATTATATCGCTGCACACGATACCAATGGAAATGGCGTCGCTGAAGGAACTGGCGGTGGTATTTTCTCTGGTGCGGTAAGCTATAACGAAAGAAGCGATGAGCCAATTATCGAGGCTGGTGATGCGATTGGTTCACAATATCAAGCATTACTTGCTTATGCAAATATGCAGCAAGCAAAAGGATTGGAAGCAGAAGCAGCAAAAACATTTAAAAGAGCGCAACAGTTAAAGGATTATTTCAACAACGAGTGGAGCGTTAAAGACGGCGACACAACTGGTAACTATGTGCGAGCTTGGAATATGGATGGAGAAACGAAATATACTGATTTCGGTAAAGAGAATAGCTGGTTCATGCCGATGAAGCTTATTACTGAGCCAGGACAAAGAAACGACAACTATCTTAATTATATTTCCGAGCAAATTGGTGACGGTTTAATTTATGCAGATAAAAATGCTAAAGCGACATTAGACCAACCGCATTCTCCGATTAATATCGAAGCGTATTCTTATATGCCTGATATGTTCTATCCGTATAATCGTGTGGAAGATGGCTGGAAATGGCTTGAATTCCTTATGGAAACGAAAGATAACAGACATGAGCATTATAATAATGGTACAAAAACAAACGGAGAATATCCTGAAATCTCCTATACGCTTATTGGTAACACAATCGAAGGACTAATGGGTATCGAGCCAAATGCACCTAAGCATGCAGTAGCGACTGCTCCAAGACTTTCTAAAGATGTTCCAGATGTAAAAGTTAATTCCCTTAATCTTGGGAAGAACAAAATCAGTGTAGCTCATACAGGAAACACTCAAACGGAGCTTCAGAACAATTCTGGAACAGAGCCAATTACGTGGGAAGCTCGTTTTTATGGTGAGTATCCAACGATTAAGATTGATGAAGTAGACAAAACTGCCCTTCATAAAACGGTAAATGGCGTAAAAGTAAGCTATGTTACTACAAACGTTGCAGTAGGATCATCTGTGACTGCAATTGCAGTTAACTCTGGTACAGGAGAAAAGACAGCAGCACCTATCAGCAATGTAACTGCAGGGACTTACGATACTACGATTAAAGTTGCATTGACGTCTGCTACAGCTGATGCAAAAATCTATTACACATTAGATGGAACAACACCTACTAGAAATTCTAATCTGTATACTGGTCCATTTGTTATTCAGAAGACAGCGGCATTAAAGTTTTTTGCTGCTAGTGAAACGATAATGGATAGTGATGTTGTCACTTATAGTTATACAATTAATGCACCGATTGTTGCAGCACCAGTTCCTAATCAAAAGCAGGACACATACAGCGCACCAATTACAGTTAAGCTAAGCACGAAGACTGAGGGGGCTGACATTTATTACACGCTTGATGGCAAAACACCGACTAAAAATAGTGCGAAATATGCTGGACCTATTGCTATTGAAACAACAACGACTATAAAAGTAATAGCATTTAAGAACCTATGGGTAGATAGCTCCGTAAAAACGTTGGAGTATGCAATTGTTTTACCTGTTGCAGTGGCGCCAAAAGCTAATAAAACTACAGGATGGTATGATGGTAAGTTTAAGGTAACACTAGAGTCAGCATCTAAAGATGCTCGTATTTACTATACGACAAACGGTGAAATACCAACGGTCAATAGTCAGCTTTATAAAGGTGCGATTAATATCTCTAGTTCTACTGGGCTAAAAGCTATTGCTGTAAAGGATGGCTATACGGATAGTGCAGTTGCATCATTTGTATACATCATTGGTGACAAGCTTTCTGAAAATGCTTCGAAGACAGAATATTTATCTGATTTGGAATGGGTAAGTGCTACTAGCGGTTGGCTTGAACCGCTTAAGGATAAGTCTATTAGCAGCGGACCAATTAAAATCAATGGAACGACTTATAAAAAAGGAATCGGAACTCACGCAACTTCAGAAATTGTTTATGATCTTGGCGGGAAGTACGGTACATTTAAAGCGGTTATTGGTGTAGACGATGCACAAAATAAAAAAGGCACACCAACTTCGATGTGGTTTGAAGTAATTGGCGATGGTATATCTCTGTATAAGAGTGAAACATTCACCACAGTAGACGGTCCTGCACAGGGTATTCCAATTAAAGTGGATGTAACGGGTATCTCTAAGCTTACGCTTGTTGCGAACGATACGGGTTCTCCTAATGAAAATCCAGCAAATAGCGATCATGCTGACTGGGCTGACGCAAAAATTATACCGAGAAATGCTGGAGGCACAAACACGTTTACTGATTTGCCTGCTACGCATTGGGCAGCTAATGTAATTCAAGAGTTGGTAGAGAAACAAATCTTAAAAGGTACGAGTGCGACATTATTCCAACCAGAGCGTGAAGTAACTCGTGCTGAATTTACGGTAATGCTTGTTAGAGCGTTCAAGCTTACACAAGCAGGTGAATTGAACTTTACTGATGTGTTGTCAAATGCATGGTATACGGAATCGATTGCAATTGCAGTTGAAGCGGGAATTGTAACAGGCAAGAGCGAGAAGATTTTCGAACCTAATGCACAAATTACGCGTGAAGAAATGATTGTAATGATGATGCGTGCCTACGAAATGAACAATGGCAAGACTGAGGTAGACGTTGAGTCATCATTCAAAGATGCAGCAGCAGTATCAGCATGGGCTAAGCAATATGTGAATGCGGCAGCGAAATTGCAGCTAATTAGAGGACGCTCTGATGGTAAGCTTGAGCCTAAAGCAATATCCACTCGTGCCGAAGCGGCTCAAGTGATCTACAATTTGTTGAATAAGTAAGATGATGTGATGGGCCTGTGTTCGGTATTTTCCGGACGCAGGCCTTTTGCTGTTGTAGGAATTCGTAACGATAATGAATATAATGAATCGGAGTTTCTATACATGGCTGAATCTACTTGGCTCTTATCTTCATATATCGATAAAATATCAATAATATTATAAACAAGATTGGACTTTCATTCCGAAGCAATGGATTAAACCCAAGCTTGAGCCAGCATCGCGGGTTGTCGTCACTCGAAGCACTACATCCGTTCCAACCTGCATGGATTCAATGGTCAGGCTGTCTTTTGCGGTATCGTTAGATATCTCTGTCATCATGTGTTTGAGTACCTGCGTCAGTCGTTGCTCGTCCATCCGAAGATTGATTGATCTAAGCTGGATCGCGTAATCATCGAATCGAATGCGAGTATAATCATGTAGATCTCTCATTAAATATACCATGTTCCCTTTAATCAGCTGCTGGACCGTAAACCGTGGCACATCAAGGTTGAACCGAAATGAACTGATATTTCAGGTTACAAGAATTATTCAGACAATATGGAAGCTTCAGTCTCGCATCCATTCGAGTTTTTCGAGACCGGAATCGAAAAATGGAAGGAATAAGCTCAATTCAATGAAAAGTCTTAAATGAAAAGCGTTAGTATAGGAGGGCAGCTTAGCTGCTCTATCTATACTTGGAGTTAATGGCGACGAATTGTGGTTTTGCATAGCCACGGCTCGTGAAACGATTAAATGACAAATGTGGCGTGATCTACGGACAGGGGTTCAAATTCCCTCGCCCTTGGCACTTAGGGGATAAGGGGCTTCAGTTCTTCTTGTTCGATAAGGTCTTTATTTCTCTTCACTTGAATTATGCTACAATAATTATATTGAAGCTCTTGGAGGTGGAGATATGCGCTGGCAAGAAGTACAGAAACGGTATCCAGAGGAGTGGGTTGTTTTAGAGGCAACGAAGGCTCATTCTGCGGAAGGACATCGCTACATTGATGAAGTAATTGTAATCGATACGTTCACTGATTCTACAGAAGCCCTCCGCCGCTACAGCGAACTGCATCGGCAAGAACCAAGGCGTGAATATTGCTTCTTTCACACCTCTCGACCAGAACTAGTAGCCAGGGAACGCTATGTTGGAATCCGAGGCCCGAGATGAACATAACTGAGGTATACGGATTACCTTTTGTAAAGATTACGATTGTATTCAGAGGAAAAGTGCTTGAACTGAACAAGGTGCTGCTCGATACGGGATCGGCAAGTACTCTTCTCAATGCTGATTGGGTTGGAGATATCGGGATCGTTCCTGAAGAAAATGATGTCGTGGATACCATTCGAGGAGTTGGTGGAGTGGAGTACGTATATACCAAATATATGGATTCCATCCATTTCGATAGTCATTCGATTTCTCATTTTCAGGTCGAGATTGGGAGTATGGATTACGGCCTTGATATTGACGGAATTATTGGATTTGACTTTATGAAGGCAATTGGCCTAGTAATTAATGCTAAAGAAATGATTGTTAACTCGCTTGCGTAGCAAGATTGCTACGCAGCCTCCTTAAATACAGATATTCTGTATCAGTGTAATGTCTTTATTTAAGTGGAGAGTGAAGGATTAAAAAATCTCGTCCTAAACGGTTAGTAGGTCTTTGACCTGCCAACCGTTTTCTTTTTTTTCAACAGCTATTTTGATGCTGAAATAAATACTAACATTACTCATGTCACAATATAAAAGAAGACAGGTTGTTGATAATCCTATTCTCTTGGAAAATAAGAGTAAGAACTATGGTTCCTTTCAATACAATTGAAAAGATTCATACTACTAGATGAGAGGAGGGGAAAGGCGATGTCAGTGAGCACTAAAAAATGGTGGAAGACATTAGGAAAGCAATATCAGCTGCTACTCATGTCGATCCCATTTGTCTGTTTGCTCATTTTGTTTAGCTATGGTCCATTATGGGGATGGATCGTTGCCTTCCAGAAATATTACCCGGGCAAAGGGATTTTCGGAAGTGAGTTCATTGGTTTGGATAACTTTACGAGGTTGTTTGGAGATGAACGATTCTATCTCACTTTGCGTAATACGCTTGTAATGAGTATTATGAGTTTGTTTACCGGTTTCGTAGGAGCGATCGGCTTAGCTTTATTGTTAAATGAAGTAAAGGTTCGATTGTTTAAACGGACGATTCAAACCGTTACCTACATTCCTCACTTTGTATCCATGGTCGTTATAGCAAACATCGTTCTGACATTTTTGTCGCCCGATGGAGGAGCTGTAAACCAATTTTTAATGTGGCTCGGCATTACAGACAGGCCGATCTACTTTATGGGTGAGGGCAGTTTATACTGGTTCATTAACACGCTGGTCGGATTGTGGAAAGAGCTTGGCTGGAGCACGATTATCTATCTCGCGGTTTTAGCAGGCTTGAACCAGGAAACCTATGAGGCTGCAGATGTCGATGGCGCTGGAAGGTTTCAAAAAATGCTTCACATTTCTCTGCCAGGGCTGCTGCCGACAGCTTTGATGCTGTTTATGCTTAGTTTAGGTTCTTTGATTAACACAGGCTATGAGATGCAGATGCTGTTAGGCAATCCACTAAATATGGATAATTCAGAAGTGCTGGACTTATACGCTTTGAATAGGACGCTTGGGGCAGGTCAATATGGTTTAGGCGTTGCATTAAGTAT
The DNA here is from genome assembly GCF_056269345.1 of Paenibacillus sp. J22P15. Taxonomy (NCBI): domain Bacteria; kingdom Bacillati; phylum Bacillota; class Bacilli; order Caryophanales; family Paenibacillaceae; genus Paenibacillus; species Paenibacillus sp. J22P15. The sequence continues at coordinate 101,698 of NZ_JBWDNT010000018.1, read as the reverse complement.
TTTTAAAAGTATCGTTAGCTTAATTCTCGTATTTACAGCAAATTACTTTGTAAGAAAGGGCGGCCATGCACGCTTATTCTAAGACTGAGGGGGAGAGCCATGACTAGAAACAGAAATATTGGCGATATGGCCTTCACAGTACTTAACACAACGTTTTTAGTGCTGCTTGGCGCCGTCACGCTTTATCCGTTTATGAATTTGTTAGCGATTTCATTTAATGATCCATTAGATACTATCAAGGGTCAGATCACATTATGGCCGAATATTTTTACAACCAACAATTACAAGATCGTATTTCAAAACGATGCCTTGTATAGTGCGGTGATCATGTCGATTTTAAGGACGGTTGTAGGTACATCATTGTCAGTCATTTGTACGTCGATGCTAGCTTACACCTTATCGCGTAAGGAGTTTTTGCTCCGTAAACCGATCAATTTGATACTTGTTATTAGCATGTATGTGAACGGCGGTCTTATTCCAGGGTATTTGCTTATTAAATCAATGGGACTTACAAATAGTTTCTGGGTTTATATCATTCCTGGTTTAGTGGGCGTGTTCAACGTCATTATCGTACGCTCTTATTTCGATTCCTTACCGGAAGGTTTAATGGAATCAGCGCGGATCGATGGTGCGAATGATTTTCAAATTTTATTCAAGATCGTATTGCCTGTAAGTATGCCGGTTATTGCTACAATTACACTTTTCATCGCTGTCGGCCATTGGAACTCGTGGTTTGATAACTATTTGTTTAATACGAGAGAAAATTTAAATGTATTACAATATGAGTTGATGAAAATATTGACGCAATCAACAGCGCAAGTAACAGCCGATGCTTCTGGATATGTGGACCCGGATGCTCTTAGAGTGACAACACCACAATCGATAAGGGCAACGATGACCATTATCGCTACAGTACCGATTTTATTGGTTTATCCTTTTTTACAGAAATATTTCATTAAAGGTATGACTGTAGGTGCAATGAAAGAATAATATAAGGGGTGTTTTACAGTGAAAAAAAGACTAACTTGGCTCATGATTCTTACATTAATTATGGTACCGATTATTAGTGCTTGTGGAGCTGAAAGCGAAAATAAACCAGGTAACGCCAGCAAGGAACCAACCGCTGAAGTTGATGCGAAGGCACCGATAACGTATTCCATTAACGTCGTTGATCCTAAGTTCAAATGGACAGGTACTCCGGTTGGGGATGCTTTTACAGAAGCAACTGGCATTACGATGAATTATACTCCTGTTATTGGTGACGTGAATCAGAAATATGAAATTTGGGCGGCATCAGGTGACTACACAGATATTTTGATGCTGACTCCTTTTCACTTGCAACGTTTTAAAAATAATGGAAATATAATTCCTCTCGAAGATTTGATTGATCAGTATGGACCAAATATCAAGAAAAAATTAGGTAAATACTATGATCTTTTGAAGGATGAGGACGGACATATTTATTCCATCTATGGCATTAGTCAGGCGAATGAATCACCAGCTGGAGCTCAAGCTTCTTTTGCCGTGCAATATAAGGTGTTAGAGGAAGCGGGATATCCTGAGATCAAAACATTGGATCAACTATTTGAAGTAATCAAGGCTTACTATGAGAAGCATCCGACTGTTGATGGAAGCAAAACGATTCCTTGGTCCGGACTTGGCCTGCAAATGATCGCAAATAACTCGTCGATTTCGGCTGCTGGTAAACCCGATCATGGCGCCTATTTTATGGACGAAAACAACAATGTAAAATTGGCATATACTGCTGAATTTACGAAAGAATATCTTAAATTTTTGAATCGCTTCCACCAAGAAGGTATGCTTGATCCTGAATTGTTCAGCTTGAATCAAGAAACGGGTTCCGCGAAAATTGCTCAAGGACGTGTCCTGGGCGGTTATTTCCCGCAATGGTTGTTGACTAACCCGGAATCAACGTTGTCTGCTACTGGAAAAACGGACAGCTTGTATGCGAAGTTCCCTGTATTGCTTAACGAGGGTGTAGAAGATAAAGCTAATGCTATGGTGCTGCCAAGCTCCAGCAACTATTGGTCCATTACGGATAAAGCTAAGAACCCAGAACGCATCATCCAGTTTATTGACTACTTGTTCACAGATGAAGGCCAGAAGCTGATCAACTGGGGCGTTGAAGGAGCACACTATGATGTTGTTGATGGAAAACGCGTCCGTAAGCAAGAAGTAATCGATGGTCCTATTGCAAATCCTGATTATAGTTACAATCAAGGCTTTGGCGGTCCAGTAACCGTATTCTCTTATGGAAATGGCGCGAAATTGGATGACGGTGACTATGCAACATCAAGCACTCGAGAATCGATTAAGAGTCTCTTAGATCCAAAAACAAAAGAAGTACTAGCAAAATACAACAAAGAGCTATGGTCTGATTTCTTGCCCGAACCAGCACTAATTCCTGCATACTTATGGCAGGTTCCTAGACCGGAGTACGTACAAGATGCACAATATATATTTGATGACCTTCAACCGATCGTCAACAAAGAGGTTCCACGTATCATTATGTCGAAATCAGATGCAGACTTCGAACAAGCGTGGACGAGCTATGTACAAACGGTAGAGGAAAAGGGTTCGAAATCACTTGAAGAAGCTTACACAAAAATGTGGCAAGAGTATACGGCGAAGTTCAATGAACTAAACTAGACCTCTGCCAATAGGTGGTGGTATAGCTGAAGATAAGAACGAAAATTTTTGTCGCTAATTTAATTTTATTTACGATTGTACTCATCGTACTGGCAGCGCTTCAAGAAAGATTTCTGCGGGAATATACGATCGAAACGATGGAGAAGGAAGACAGCTATGCGGCTGCCCAACTGCTGCAAAATGTGAACAATATGCTTTCTTCCTACGAGATGATAGCGGATACCGTATTTTCGAGCAGCAGCTTTATTCATAGGCTGCCGCATAACAGCCATTCTTTCTTTGAAGCGTATGATTGGTATTTGGATGAGTTTCGTCCAAATATTGATTGGATCATATCTGCCAGAGATATATCTAGAATAACGGTGTACACCAGCTTATCTAAATATCCCTTCGTTGATATACGGCCTATTGATGAGGCTGTTAAACAGGAGAAGTGGTATAAAGAAAGCGTCAAAGGAACCAATAAACTAAGCAAGACTTGGGCAGTGTGGGAGGGCAATCTCCCCCACATGCGCTATTTTAGGTTTACTTACCGATATTTTGAGCAAAAAACAAATGCAGAAACAATTATTAATTTTGATTTGGATGAACGATTGCTATTGAACCTGATTTCAAAACGTGATGAAGGACATCGCTATATTATTATTCTTCCTAATCAAGATGTTTTGTTAGACACGTTCGAACCAAGCCGCCGAGGCAGCAGCGTCAGCTCTTATGACGCAGAGTTGAAGGAAATGTTAAAAGCAGTTGATGCCGGCTCTATTCCTAACTCCTCAATCGTAGGCAGCAATGAGCGTTATTTGCTTACCTCTGTCTTATTAACGGACCGGAAGAGTGTAAACGGCTTGACGCTTTATTCACTTTCACCGCTAGACGAATTAAATAAGAAATTGAATAAGATACGCTTGCAAACGATTGGATTATTTTTCACCGTGCTATTGCTTTCAGCTTTGGTCATCTATGGTTTCTCGTCAGGAATAACAAAACGTTTCTATCTTCTAACGAAGAGGATACGCAGTTTCGACATGAGCAACTTGAAGCAACGTGTGGAATTAAAGGGCAATGATGAGTTAGCTCAGCTTGGTAGAGTATTCAATGACATGACATCGCGGATGGAAAATCTGATCACTGAAGTCATCGCTACGAAGCTGGCCAGCAAAGAGCTTGAGATTAAAGCGAAGGAGTCCGAGCTTTACGCTCTGCAGACGCAGATTAATCCTCATTATTTGTTCAATACACTTAATGCAATATGCGGAAACGCACTGGAAAACGGAGATCGGGAGACAGCCCGTATTGTCCAGCTTCTGGCAAGCTCTTTCCGAAATGTATTGCAAAAGGGTGGCCACGCAATTTCTTTGAGAGATGAACTGGATATCGTGCGCACGTATTTAGACATTCAAGTTTTCCGTTTTGATGATAGATTGCACTATGAGATTGATGTATCAGAGCGCTATCAACAGTGCGAGATACCTCGTCTATCCTTGCAAACTTTGGTAGAGAATGTGATCATCCACGGTGTGGAAAAGACAGATAAGCGCATTCATCTTTATATATGGTGTGAGCCTATTGATGATAATCGTTATGCTCTTCATGTGACGAATGATGGTCCTGGAATGACAGAAGAGCGGCGAGCGGAAGTGACAGCATGGTTAATGAGCGAAACATTTTTGCAAGAGAATTCACGAATTGGACTCTTAAATATTCATCAACGGCTGCGGTATATGTACGGCATGGACCATGGTGTGAGGTTCAGCGCTGCAAATGACACGGAGACAACCGTATCGATGATTCTCCCCTATACATCTAAGAGAGATTAACGGAAAGGAGCATCTTTATGTACAAAGTGTTATTGGTTGATGACGAGCCTGGAGCCATAAAAACGATGTCCTATATTGTGGATTGGAAGCAATCCGGTTTTGTTGTTGTCGGTCATGCTGCCAATGGCAAGCAAGCGCTGGATATGATTATGGAGCATAAGGATATCTCTTTGCTCATTACCGATATTAAAATGCCGATTATGGATGGGATTGAACTCATACAAGAGGTACGCAAAGTATCGGATATACCGATTATCATCATGAGCGGCTACGATGATTTTGAGTATGCCAAAAAATGCTTTCAACACGACGTGAAAGAGTATTTACTCAAGCCGGTAAGTGAGGCGGAAGTTGTTAAAGTTCTGCACTCGGTTAAGAACGAGCTGGATAGCCGTGATCAGCTCAAGCGTCAGCTTCGAATGGGGCTCTCGGCTTTGCAGGACAGCCTGCTGAGAAAATTGGCCCATGGCTACTTGAAGCGTGAAGAACTGGAACTTTTTCTGGTGCAAAATGGAAAGGAAATGGCGAATCTGCTAGCTTGTGTCCACTTAGTAGAAATGGACTTTATGGAGGAGTATGATACCAACCGTACGCAATCGGATATTGATCTGAAGCGTTTCGCCGTTCGAAATGTGATGGAGGAAGCGCTGGCAGGGCAAGGACTTGTTTATGAAGAAACCGTCGAGCGCTACGGAGTGGTGCTTTTTAATCAATGGAATGACGATCTAGAAGCTCAGATTTACCGTCAAGCGCAAGAGCTGCAACATAAGATTACACGTTATACGAAGGTACAAGTGACCGTTGGGATCGGCGTCTACGTGACGGAGTGGGATAGGCTCGCTGTATCTTTTCAAACCGCTTGCCACTCGTTAGAGAAGAAATATTTTATGGGGATGCATGCGGTCATACCTGCTTCCTCTTATAGGAAGCAGGTTTCCAACGAAGAGCTGTTCATTCTGCAAGATGTTGATGCAATTTTAAATGAAATTAAGCAAGGAAATGAGAAGGGCTTTAAGGCATTGTTAGAGCGTCAGCGCGCTCAGATGATTCAAATGGAAACTCCGAAAGAAATTGTTCAGTCTCTGGTGCTTAGCTTATGCGTACAATGTTATGAGCTGCTCCTTCAATATTCGGGATCAAATGTGGATCAATTTCTTCCTAATCATAAGGACTATGAGGAAATTACGAATGCGAAGACGATTATTCAATTGTTTGAGTTTGCAGTGCGAAAATGTTCGGAGACGTTGGGGCAACTAAAACAAAATAGCCATTCTCAGTCACTTCAAACGATCATCCAAGTGAAACAATGGGTACAGGCGCAATATACCTCGAATATTAGCTTGAAAAGTATAGCGGAATCCTTATTCGTTAATGCAACGTACTTGGGACAGCAGTTTAAGTCAGTGGAGGGAATGACCTTTAATGACTACCTGCTTAAGGTTCGTATGGAGAAAGCCAAAGACTTGCTTCAGCATACAAACCTGCGGATATATGAAATTGCAGCGCAGGTCGGATATCAAGAGCTGGATTGGTTCTATAAGCGATTCAAAGAGTATACCGGTACGAGCACAACCAAATACCGGATGGCGGCAAGAAATGAAGTATAACAACATGAAAGAGGTGTCGATATGCTGAATAAATATATTGTAAGCCGAAATGATCAAGTCTATGAAGCGTTTCCCGCGCTTGAAATGACAGCCAAAGAGCATCTTATTTGTGTCTTCTTGGAATGTGTGACCCATGGAGACCGTTCGAGAACGCGTATCGTTTATATGAAAAGTACGGATAGAGGACGTTCATGGGGGGGGAAACGCTGTTTAACGGAAAGTTTCCCTGATTCATCTGAGTTTGACGATTGCCCAAGCATTAAACGTCTAAGAGACGGACGTCTCGTCATTCTCACGAACAAAAACCCACGCAGTGAACCAGTCGGATCTGGCACACATCGTAATTCGCGCGTTTTAATGTATATAGGAGATCCCGAAGGAGAGCAATGGAGCGAGCCTATTGAAACATCTGTCACAGGAATTGTACCTGATACATTAGTGGAATTAGAAAATGGGCGCTGGCTTGTAACTGTACATAGCAAAAGCCCGGAGCATGGCTATCTAGAACAGCTTTTGTGGTATACCGATGATGAAGGAGAAAGCTGGAGCGGGCCGATTACCGTTGCGAGCCAGGAAGGACTTCATTTGTGCGAAGGCTCTATCCTGCCGCTGCCGGATGGTACGCTAGTAACTTATCTTCGTGAGAACTCGGATCTCGGCTACGGTGCGTACAAAGCCATTTCCCGGGATCAGGGGATGACCTGGGAAGGACCTTTCGAAGCTCCAATCCCGGCATGCCATCGACCTGTCGCTCGTATGCTGCATAGTGGACGTGTGTTGATCACTCACCGACTCGCACAAGCAGGGAAGGGTTGGCTCGGCAATTGGACACAAAACGTATTTGCATGTATGACAGATGTGGAATCCGCTCTCGCTGAAAAAAGAAACGATCAGTGGTCCCGCCTATTCCCGTTTGATTTCGACCGCAGCCCGGTATCGGATTTGGGTTATACGGGCTGGGTACAGTTCGATGATGGCGAGATCTATATTGTCAACTATATTGTAGATGATGCACCGAATGCTCATATCCGCGGATATTCACTGCGGGAAGAGGATTTGCTGCTTCCTGTGAGTACATAAATAACATACAGGAGGTCTATTCGGATGTTACTTGAAGCGAATGATGTGGTCGTCTTTCAAGGCGATAGCATTACAGACAGTGGTCGAAATTATGAAGACAAGTTTGATCTTGGACAAGGCTATGCATTTATTGCAGCTGGAATATTTAGTTCTGCTTATCCTGATAAACAGGTTACCTTCTATAACCGTGGTATTAGCGGGAACCGTGTAAGGGATTTGACTGTGCGCTGGGATGCAGATTGCCTTGATTTGGAACCGACAGTTGTGTCCATTTATATTGGGATAAACGACACTTGGCGGCGTTTCGGACGGAATGATCCAACATCGTCGGATCGTTTTGAAACAGAATATCGTGAATTGTTAGATCGTACCCGGAAGAAGACCAATGCGAAGATTATATTGGTTGAGCCGTTTGTGCTGCCTGTATCTGAAGATCGTCACGCGTGGCGCGAGGATTTGGATCCGAAGATCCAGATTCTGCGCCGCCTAGCACACGAATACGGTGCTGCATATGTGCCGCTGGATGGCTTGTTTACACAAGCTTCAATGAAGGCGCCATGCACTTATTGGGCGGCGGATGGCGTGCATCCTAGTCCTGCTGGACACGGATTAATTGCAAATGCTTGGTTGGAGACAGTTGGGGGCTAGCCGCCCCCTCCTACTCGATTCGTTATTTTGTTTTTAAAACACGAAATTCATTTGGCGTAAGGCCGGTAGTGTTCTTGATAACGCAAAAAAATCTTTCCCCTATTCGTTCCAAATGATCAAATCGATCGCTAGGAACGGTTCAAGGAAAGAAGGTAAGGCAACATGATGGAAAATAGTGAAATAATCAAAAAAGGGGGGAAGGTTGGAAAAGTAATGGAGGAGCACAGCGATTCAGCAATTTACTTTTAATAGTATCCTAAAGCTTCCTTAGTAATCTCTTTGATATCAACAGGACAATTAGAGCTTTCCTTAACGATGTCAGGTAAAACATTTTTTAAAAAATAATCAACGCAATGCAGTTTTATTTTGTTAATTTTGATAAGAGCGTCGCGATACATAACTACAAATTCTTTCTCCCTGTTGCCTCTTTGCAATTCAGTAAGTGCCTCGTACACTTGATCAAGTTTATCAGCTACTTCAAGAATAAGACCTTCGACGGAATCATCCTTGCCTTCGCGCAGTTGTCTGCGGAAAGTAGGCTTGAACTCTTCTGGAATGTTCTCCTCTATAAAAAGAGCAATCATGCCTTCCTCTACCTGTTGCAGCATGCCGCGCAGCTCTAGCGAGTAATGCTTAACGGGTGTTTTAATATCTCCTATAAATATTTCACCATAATCATGGCTGCTCGTAATCTCATATAACTTTTTCCAATCTATCGTGACGCCATTGCTTTCTTCAATATCCGCCAATGTTTTAGCGTATTGTACAACCTTCCATGAATGAGCGGCAACGCTGTGCTCTTCAAATTTAAACTTACCGGGACAACGAATAATACGTTCGAGATCATTAAGCGATTGAAAATACGTATGAATTCCCATAGCATGCAGCTCTCTTTCTTATTCAATTTAATGTGTGATGCATTACAGTAAGTATAAAGATTATTTGTTAATGGATGATTAATTATATTTGGAAATATATGAAAAAAACCGACCGCATAGGGTCGGGATTTTGATATCTTAGATACGCTGCCTACTATTTTAAGTTTTATTGATTTCTACAAGTTGATTAAGGGGCTCTAATGCCAGTGAGTGAATAATTTCCTCTTGGGAAAAAGGTTTTTTCCTTCCGAGTTGTCTGATCCTTACCATAAAGGGGTTTTCGGGATTTTTCATATGGTAAAAGCCAGGTATACGCATGACTCTGGATAGATTGGTGATCAGGGGATCAGAACTGAATTTTTTGGCCAATGCTTTTTGTATAGGAACGAATTTGCTTACGGACCCGCCCTGAAGAACCCAATAGATGTGATAGCCGTTTTTCGTTTCGATAATCATCGTATCTTTAATTTGAGTCTTGAATTTTTTTATAAACGCATTCTTCAATTTCGCTACTCTCTGTTTTTTTCGCAGAGCCAATAGATGATACCGACCTTGTTTATTTCTTTTCACTGTAATAGATTGAAGCTGTTCTGCAGGGTCGGATTGAATGGAGTTAATCATCTGCTTGGCTTGTTCTTTTGTGTCTAAATGTACTGAAATCTTGTTTAGATCTACATCGATGAACTGTGCTCTAATTTTTTTGAAATCATTATCTTTTGTTTCTCGGTAATTGATCTCCATAAAGACGGCATAACCTTTTTTATTTTGACGGAGTACATGTATGAGCTTGTTTCTCTTGGAAAATAGTGTGATTCGAGGAGTGCGCTTTTCGAGTAGATTTAGAGGCTTATGCAGTGTCATCGCTGGGTGATTAGATGAAGAACTGAATCTCTTGTTTTTGTTTTTAGCGTCATGGACTAAAATAAAATGCAGTTGTTCGTTCTGCTTGCAGCCTAGTTTTTTAATAAAATGGCGTGCGTGACTGGAGTACCTTCGCAAATTTCTTGAATATCTCATTGAACTTAAACGTTGTTTCATTGAACCTCATCTCCTTTAAAGCATGCGTCACACTTTCGGTTCTTTTCTAAACAATCATATTCTGGCAAGAGGACGTTTGCTTGGGTTGCATCAAAACTGTGCCCAAAAAATACCCTCAAATCGAAATGAAAAAAGTATGGGAAATGAACGCTATTGATATTATCGTTAAATAGTAGTTAGTGGTACCATAGAAGTAGATTAGGAATAAAGAGGGTGCGATTTTAATTTAGGTAAAGATGGGGGATGACCAGTTGAACACTTCTTATTGGTTAACGAATGTAAGATTAGAACAAGGTTATAATATGGAAGATGGTCGGGTGTCTGGTACAAATACGAAAATCTGTCATTTACGAATTGAGAACGGTACCATTGCTGAAATTATAGGGACAGAAGAGGATATACAAAGTAATATTCCTAAATATGATTGTAAACAGTTATTGATGCTGCCTTCTTTCGAAGAGGCTCACATTCATTTGGATAAAACGTATTTCGATGGACCGTGGAAAGCGGTAAAGCCTGTATCCAGCATCTTCGAGAGGATTGAGGAAGAGAAAGTATTATTGCCTAAGCTCCTTCCAATGGCAAGACAACAAGCCGAAAGCATCTTAACTCTTATACAGGGATATGGGGCTACTCATGTTCGCAGCCATTGTAATATTGAGCCTACTAGTGGACTGCAACGGTTAGAGGCGACTAAGCAGGCACTGGATACATTCTCAGGTAAAATTTCATCGGAAATTGTAGCTTTCCCCCAGCACGGGCTGCTGTTATCGGATTCTGTTAGGCTCGTAAAGCAATCTTTGGCGGAGGGAGCAACTCATGTTGGCGGAGTAGATCCATTCTCAGTGGATGGGGATATAGAGAAGTCACTGCAGACCATCGTAGAGCTAGCGGTTCTGAATAATGCCGGTATTGATATTCACTTACACGATAGAAACGAAGCGGGCAAGCAAACTCTGATACGTTTAGCTGATCTGACCGAAGAAGCTGGTTTGCAAGGAAAGGTAACGGTTAGTCATGCGTTCTGGTTTGCAGGTGCGCAGCCGCAAGAGGCGGAGGAAGTTGCGAAACGGATGGGGTCACTTGGTATGTCCGTTGCTTCGACGGTTCCGATTGGCAAGATGACGATGCCGCTCCCGATGTTATCTAAAAATGGAGTAACGGTAAAATTGGCAACGGATAGCCTTACAGACCACTGGTCCCCATTTGGAAATGGAGATCAGTTAGAGAAAGCAGGTCGATTTGCAGAATTGTATGGGTATAATGATGAATTATCACTTTCTCAATCTATCGGCTTCATTACAGGGGGGATAACTCCGCTCGATTCAGAAGGTCAACAGGTATGGCCTAAGGTCGGGGACGTCGCGAGCTTTGTACTGTTACACGCAAGCTGCACGGCGGAAGCGATTGCTCGAAGAGCGGCGCGTCAAGCGGTATGGAACCAAGGGCAGCTCGTGAGTGGATCGTTGTAGAGACATAAGACGGCGAATTGTGGTTTTGCACAAGCACGGTTCGCCTCCACCAATACCATGAGAAAGAGCACCTTATTGCGTGCTCTTTTTTGCGTTTTTTCAAATATAGTTATGACATTACCCCTCCCCAATAATAATCCCTTTTTTACATATATTTAACATCACACTAACAATCCACTGATAGTTAGGATCTATACTAATTTTAGATGAATAAGGTTCGGACAAGTGAGGCTTGGGTGGAGATGATGAGAAAACCCTAAATTCGCAGTCTAAAGAATAGATATTCTTATTTGGGCTGTGAATTTAGGCTTTTTGTCATGTCCTTTTTTCATCATAGAAAAACTTGGAGGTAGGATTATGTTGAAAAAGAGTTTCAGTAAAGGATTATTTCTACTCGTTACTATTATGCTGATTGTGTCAGGGTGCGGATCAGCAAACAACAGCACAACAAATGATGCTGCTAGTGGCAATGTGAAGCAGGATAATAAGGAAACGGCAAAGGAAAAGGTCGCTTTAACGTTTGCAGCATTTGGTAGTGATGAGGAGCTCGCGATCTATCAAAAGGCGATTAATTCATTTGAAAGTGCAAATCCAAGTATCGATGTTGAGCTAAAGTCTTTCCCTCGTGCAGAGTATAATCAAAAAATGTTGACTGAGCTAGCGGGCAATAATGCTGCTGATGTGTTCTATATTAAACCTGAGACGTTGGCTAAAATGCGAGATAGCAATTCTCTTATGGGCTTGTCAAATTATTTATCCAGTACGGAAAGCTATGTAAAGGAAACAGAATTTCCAAATGGCTTCTGGGGCGGTGCTAAGGTTAATGATCAAATTTACGGCGTAGCTGTGGATGTTAATCCAATGGTTATTTACTATAATACTGCTATTTTTGAGGAGTTAGGCTTGAAGTCTCCACAGGATTACTACAATGAAGGTAGCTGGAACTGGGATACGTTCAAAGAGCTAAGTAAGAAAGTAGTGGAATCAGGTAAGAAGGGCTATACACTTGATACGTACTGGGCAACGGTACATAGCTGGATCTTCTCTAACGGTGGTCGTGTGTTTGATGATAACGGTAAATATGTACTGGATACGAATAAAGAAGCTCAGGAGGCACTTACTTTCCTTGAGAGTTTAATTAAGGACGAGGCCGCAATCTTTACAGGTACATTGACAGAGGGGATATCTACTGAATCATTAATGATGTCCAATCAGCTTGCATTTAATGCCATTGGACGTTGGGTAACACCAACCTTTATTGCGAATAACTTTACTACTTTCGACTATATTCCATTCCCTACGAAAACAGGTGAAAAGCTTGAAGAAGTGGCAACAACGATTGTATTTCTAGGGGTTAATGCGAAAACCAAGCATGCTAATGAAGCGATGAAATTCCTATCGTATTATGTTTCTTCTGAAAGTCAAAAAATTCGTCTAGCAGGCGGTAATGCCGTGCCTTCAGTAAATGGAGCAGAGTCTCTAATAGAAGAAGCTGCGGTACCTGCTCATGCTAGCTATTTACTTGATATGCGTAAAATTTCATTTGCACCGAGTGGACCGCAGATGAACGAATACAATTATTCTGGCCTAGATGCAGAAATGAAAGCAGCATACGAACTGCTGTTTACAGGGAAGAAGAATGTAAATGAAACAATAGAAATTATTTCAGGAAAAGTAAATGAAATGATGAAATAGATGGAAGGGGCTTGTCCCCTTCTTGCTTTCTCGCAGATTACTAGGAGGAGATTACTTGCATTTTCGTAATAGAAAAATGTGGGGCTATCTATTCATACTCCCTCAGGTTATTGGATTGATTGTATTCCATATCATTCCCTTAATTTGGGCTGGATATATTAGCCTCACAGATTTTGATGGCTTTGGACGTAATAACTTTATTGCTTTTGACAACTACTATAGTCTATTTAAGGATGATGAGCTGTGGGGTTCCTTGCGTAACACGGCTTATTACGCCCTGCTAACCGTAGGAATCGGTGTAACAACAGCTTTACTTGTTGCGCTTGCTCTTAATGTAATGAAGGGTAAGAGCTTCTATCGAGTGTTCTTTTTCATGCCTGTTATTACAAGCACTATTTCAATGGGTGTTATTTGGGTGTGGATGCTGAACGGGGAACTTGGCATTATCAATTATGTGTTATCTGCTATTGGCATTGAAGGTCCAAGTTGGTTAATTGATGAGCGCTGGGTCATTCCATCTATCGCACTAGTCGGTATTTGGGCTACACTCGGCAAGGATATGATCATTTTTTTAGCAGGCTTACAGGGAATTTCTAAGAGCTATTACGAAGCAGCCGAAATTGATGGAGCATCGGGTTTTAAGCAGTTTTGGCATGTTACATTACCGCTATTATCGCCTACAACGCTATTTGTCACGATTTTGGCGCTTATTAATTCTATTCAGGTATTTGATCAGCCCTATGTTATGACAGGAGGCGGCCCTGGCAAGAGCAGCTATACTCTCGTTTATCTCATCTATAATCAAGCGTTTGTTGAATTTAATATGGGACGAGCTTCAGCAGTTGCGATGATTCTATTTGCCGTTATATTAATTATTACACTAATTCAATTTATTGCTTCAAAAAGGTGGGTCCATTATGAATCTTAATCGTAATGAGCTGAATATCTCAGCTTTGCCTAGCCAAAAACGTTGGCTCATTCGAAAATTACCCACTCTATTCTTGCATGCTGTTATGGTAATAGGCGGATTGCTTATGATCTTTCCATTTATATGGACCTTAAGCAATTCATTTAAGTCAATGGCAGAGATGTTTGCATATCCTCCAGTACTATTACCGGAGAAATTGTTATTCAAAAATTATTTGGATTCCTTGACAGCGATGCCCTTTGACTTAGCTTATTGGAACAGTACCTATATTACCATTGCAATAGTAGTTATTCAGCTTTTGACTTGTACATTGGCAGCTTACGCTTTTGCTAGAATTCAGTTTCGAGGACGAGAGTTTATCTTTATAGTCATTTTAGCGATGTTGATGGTGCCGCATCAGGTTACAATGATTCCAACTTATCTCATAGTGAGTAAGCTAGGATGGCTTGATACACATTGGGCATTGATTGTACCCAACTCCATTTTTTGGGCTTTTGGTGTATTTATGATGCGTCAGTTTATGATGGGAATTCCTGCAGAGCTGGAGGAAGCAGCTATGGTAGATGGTGCCTCTCCACCGCGAATTTACGCTCAAATCATGCTGCCGCTTGTTAGACCTGCACTAGCTGCGTTAACGATTTTCTCCTTTCTAAGCAATTGGAATGCTTTTCTTTACCCGCTGCTCTATCTTAGTGATCGCAGTCTGTTCACTGTGCCGCTGCTGCTTAATGCCTTTAAAGGGCAATATAGCACAAACTGGTCACTAGTTATGGCAGGTACGATGATTTCAGTTATTCCTGTTTTGATTGTGTATCTGATTGCACAAAAGCACATTATTGAGGGAATTGCCATGACAGGCATTAAAGCGTAAGTGATGACCTGAATGGATAGGAGAGGAAGTATAGCATGAGTAAACAACATCTTGATTACCCTCTAATTGCTGCGGTTACACGCCCAGAGCAAATGGAAGCAGCTCTTAACAGTAAGGTGAATCGTATCAACTTAATGACAGGAGATATTTCGCAATTAGCATCTATCGTTGAACGTGTACATGCAGTGGATAAGAAGCTCTATGTTCATATTGAAATGGTAAATGGAATCAGCAGGGACAGTAGTGGGATTCATTACTTAGCCAACGTCTTTAAGATTGATGGTATTGTCTCTACAAAAAGTAATGCCATAGCATCGGCTAGGCAAGCTGGTATTGGGACTACGCAGCGTATATTTGCCATCGATACGGCTGCAATTGAAACGGCACATAAAATGTTTCATAGTTCTAAGCCTGATGAGGTTGAACTTATGCCCGGCCTTATGCCAAGAATTATTAAAGAAATTCGATCCCAGTGGGACAAGAAGCTTATCGTAGGTGGCTTAATTCAAAGCAGGGAAGAAATACAATTAGCGTTTGATCATGGAGCAGATTATGTTTCATTGAGTAATCCAAGTTTTTGGTAAGGAAGCAACTGAATAGATGGTAAGAGCAGGTGGAGATGATGAGAAAACCTAGCCGGAAAAACAGGACGTTTTTTTTGGCTGCCTTTTTTCAGCATCTCTTTTTTTAATACTTTTTAGGAGGGATACCATGTCTGATGGATCAATGAAAAAAGGAAATATGAGTAGGAGAAAAATGCTTAGAATAGAATTTTTACTAATATATAACCTATAGGAGTTGATTTTATGTTAAATGACATAATTTGTATATCAGATTTAATATTACTTTCCGAGTCTCTTGAAACAAAAATAGAAGCACTTAAAGAAATAGATGTGAACTATGTTGAATTGCTAGTTGACGGTAAAGCTTGGGACGATACGATTCAGAGTTATGCTAAGTATACACCTTATTTACGCCAATCTGGATTGAAATTCAGTGTTCATCCACCTGCTTGGGATACGAATCTATCAAGTGAGAATAAAAGTATTCGTGAAGCAACCTATGTGGAATATTGCAGAGCCATTGAGTTCACATATGCAATTGGAGGAAAGCATGTTGTCATTCATCCTGGTTTCTGTTACTCACCTGGATTTGACAAGGAGCTTGCAAAGCAGCGTGCATATGAGCTTGTCTCATTATTATGTAAGATAGCAGAACCGCTTGGCATAAGACTCGCGATTGAGAATGTTGGATATAACGGCTGTTCATTATTTACACAGAAGGAATACGTTGAATTTGTTGCAGGTTTGGATGCAAATGCAGCATATTTAATCGATACAGGTCATGCTCATCTGAATGGCTGGAATATCCCTGAGCTAATTAAAGCGACCAAAAATCGTCTTTGCTCAATTCATTTACATGATAATTTTGCGGATGGTGATCGTCATTTGCCAATTGGCAGTGGTAACATTGATTGGGAGCCAATCTTTGCAGAGCTGCGTGAAGTGAACGGTTGTCTACCTATTCTTGAATATGCCCCAGGAACAAGTCTTGAGCAGCTGAAGCAGTCCATGAATCTTGTGAAAAATAAATTATATGCTGGGATTATTTCTTAATGAGTAGTATTAAGTTAATTATAAGTGATCTGGATGGTACACTGTTGTCTGAGAGGAATGAACTAGAGCAGGAGGTACTCGATGCCATCGAAAGGTTTCGAGATGCAGGTGGACAATTTACAATTGCGACAGGAAGACCACTAATTACAGCTTTACCGATACTCCAAACGTTAAATATCGGGCTTCCTGTTATTCTCTGTAATGGAGCGGTCATTGCCAAGGATGGTCTTATTGTGGAACAGCATTGTTTTACTTTAGCTAAGCTTAGCAATTTGCTTATTGAGGCATATCACCACGGACTGACGGTACTTCTTTTCTGCCGTTATGATGTATTTATATTTGAACGTACAGCAGTTGCCAAAGTTTACGAGCAAAAGGAAAAGATATCTTGTACCGTAATCTCCTTAGAGGAGATGAAATGGGTAGAGAAGCAAGCTGATAAAGTTATGTTAATAGGTGATATTGGGCGATCATTATTTCTATGGATGGAGTATAAGAGCACACTAGGCGATCACTTTGAAGCTTTTCAATCAGAATATAACTATCTTGAAATTGTAGATAAATCATGTAGTAAAGGAAGCGCAGTTACTACTGTAGCAGAGTTACTTGGTGTTAGCCGAGAGCACATTATGACAATTGGTAATGAAATGAATGACTTACCTATGTATTCAGCATCGGCTGTTGGGGTTGCTGTTGCCAATGGACGAGAAGGATTGAAGGAAGCGGCTGACTATATCTGCCAAAAAGCTTATGGTCAAGGAGTTGTGGAGGCAATAGAGCGGTTTGCGGTGTTGATCGAAGAGGAAGAAGCAGATGCTAGAACGAAGAATGAAACTAAGATGGAAAAATTAGAGTAAGGTTTTGAAGTAACAGAAGATGAGTATGCTGGATTAATCCACAACCGCATGGGGTTGTGGATTTTTGCTGTTTGAATAGATGAATAGTACTTGTTCACTAGGGATAAGGAAACCAGGAAGGAGAATTGGGGTTTTTTGTCGAATCTATAGGAAAAATAGGGAAATTTGGTGAGACATCTATGATATCGACCTTGGAACAGTCATCTATCATTTTAATATCTGATGAGAATGGAATTATTACATATGTAAATGATTCATTTTTAGAAGTATCCAATTATGAAGAAAATGAAATTATCGGACATTCTTTTAATAAAATGAGCAAAGCATTTAATTCTGATCCACTTGTTGATCCATTTTGGGAAAGGCCAAGTCAAGAGAACATATGGAAAGAAAAGATCAAGTGTCAGTCGAAGGATGGTATGGACTATTGGTTGGATATGACCTTTATTCCTTGTAAAAATAAACGAGGCGTTATCTTTCAATTTATAGCAATTGGGATGGAAGCTATGAGAAGCAAGGCGATTAATGAATCGTTTACCAAGACAATAAAGGATTTGCACGATATTACAAATGCGCTCGATGAATCTTCAATTGTTGCAATTACTGACAATAGGGGTGTCATTTCGTATGTAAATGATAAATTTTGCGAAATTTCTAAATATGCTGCAGAAGAGTTAGTTGGTAAGACACACAGGATCATTAACTCCGGTCATCATCCTAAGTCATTTTTCAAAGTGATGTGGGATACGATTAGACAGGGGGAAGTATGGAAAGGCGAAGTAAAGAACTGTGCAAAAGATGGAAGCGAATACTGGATGAATACAACGATTGTACCGTATCTTGATGATGCTGGTGTACCATATCAGTATGTTGCCATTCGTACGGATATTACTGATCGAATTCGGGCGGAGACAGCTCTGGCTGAAGCGCTTCAGAACGATTTTATTCGAACCGTCAAAAATTTGCGGAATTGTATATTTAAAGTTGTAGCTGATGAGAACAATAAAATTACGTATACACTAAGTGAGGGCAAGCTTGCTGAAGAGTTGGGTCTTACAAAGGATAAGGTTTTGAATAATACACCGCGTGAAATTTTCAACGATGAGGTCGCGAAGCTAATGGAGGTCAATGTGTATCAAGCATTAGCCGGGAAGATCGTGAATTTTGAAATGGATTATTTAAATAGGTCTTTTTACATTACGTTGTCCCCTATTCAGGAAAATGACCAAATTGTTGAAGTTGTAGGCTCCATGATTGATATTACTGAACGTAAAAAAGCAGAAGAGACCATTCATTATATGGCTCATTATGATGCATTGACGCATTTGCCCAACCGGACGCTATTTAATAATCTTTTAATGAAGGCTGTCGCTCTTGCGAAAGAAAAACAGGAGAAAATTGGCGTCATATTTATTGATCTAGATCGATTTAAAATGATTAATGATACGCTGGGACACTCTATGGGGGATCATTTGCTAAAGGCGGTTGCGGTTTGTTTAGCTGGGTGCTTGCGAAGCTGTGATGTTCTCTCTCGTCAAGGAGGAGATGAGTTTACTATATTTCTTCCCAATATTAGCCATGATAAAATCGAAGAGATTGCTCAGCTGATCATTGATAGGATGTCGGAGGCATTTTGCCTTGAGCATATGGAAATTTATATAACGCCAAGTATTGGAATTAGCATATTTCCGGACGATGGAGAAGATATTGAAGTATTGCTCAAAAATGCGGATGCGGCTATGTATTTGGCGAAGGAAAAGAGAAGAAATAATTATCAATTTTTCACGAAGGAATTGCATGAATCCATTGCAAGCAAGCTAATGCTCGAAGGTGATTTGCGCAGGGCTCTTGATCAAAATCAGTTTATCCTCTATTACCAACCGAAGGTTGATATTGTTTCCAAAGATATTATCGGTATGGAGGCGTTAATTCGCTGGGATCATCCTGAGCTGGGTCTTGTCTCACCTATGGAATTCATTCCAATAGCAGAGGAGACAGGCTTGATCGTTCCGATTGGGGAATGGGTAATGCGAACGGCATGTAACCAAGTAAAGGAATGGCATGATGCAGGGTATGAGCAAATGTCAGTTGCAGTCAATATTTCGTTGCGTCAATTTATGCAAAATGATTTTCATGATGTAATTAAAGGTATTCTTGAGGAGGCGGACTTATTGCCCCAATTTCTAGAGCTTGAGATTACGGAGACCATCGCGCATGATGCCAAGCAAACCATTCGGGTGTTAAATCGTATTAAAAGCCTAGGAGTAAAAATAAGTATTGATGATTTTGGAACAGGGTATAGCTCTTTAAGCTATTTAAATCAATTCCCGATCGATCGGCTTAAAATAGACCAGTCATTTGTTCGTGATTTGAATCCTAGAAATCAAGCGATTATTAAAACAATCATAGATATGGCGCATAACATGGATATAGCCGTTATAGCAGAGGGAGTAGAGACTGCGGAGCATGTTGAGTTTCTAAAGCAGCAGCAATGTAAGGAAGTACAAGGATACTACTATAGTAAGCCTCTTTCTAACATAGATGCCTATAAATTTATGAGAGAACATCGAAGAGACACCTAAAGGGGTGTCTTCTTTGTTTGTTTGCTCTAATATAAATGTTGAACACGCTGAGCGAAGTCTCTGTTATGATATTAATCAGCATAACCAGCATGAGATGATGAAGAAGGAGATATTGTATGAAATTGCAGGCTGCCGGCAAAGCGAAATGGTTTGTCTATCAGAAAATTGTAATCGTATTCATTGTGTTTCTAGTTCCTCTCATTTCGATGAACATCTGGGTCAATTATAAGGGCATGTCTTTTTCAAAAAATACGATGCTGGATTCAGCCGAAGCGGGAGCTTCCTTTTACGCGAAGCAATTGGATAAGGAAATGTATTTTATTCGCAGTCAGCAATTGGGATTTATTAACGGTGAAGATTTGCAAAAGCTTAGCTTTAGGGGAGGAAGCCTCGGCAAATATGATGAGGTCAAACTCATTGAACAGGTGAGAGAGCGACTTAGCATTCTCATGAATTCGAGTGAATATGTAATTGATGCAGGGGTTTATATTGCTTCAGCAGGTAAAACCATCTCGATTTCGAATGGCGTTACCGATACGCCAAATAATGAATATCATTTCATTTCTGCAATATTAGGAGTTTCAATCAAGCCTTCCTTTTATAGAGATAATGATCGGATATTGTTTATTGAGACGGCGAATAATGACGGCATTTGGTCGTATATTGAACTTTCGAAAGCGAAGCTGCTCGAAGAGCTGCATCAAATTACGACTTTATATCAGGAGTCAGAGGTATTGCTTGGGAGTGAAAGTCTAGGCAGCGTGTTTTCTACGACGGAAGATGATCAGGCCATTACGGTACAGCAACAGCTGGTTACAGAGCCTAATGATCAAGCTGACAATATGTCCAAAATGGAGAAAGTGAACGGCATCCGCTATTTTGTTATCAATAATTTTGTCAGCTCTTTGAATTTGTCATTAATTATGTATGTGAATCAAAATGAGATCACCAGATCATTAAGTCAGTTTTATACGTTGTATTACCTCTTGTTCAGCATTACCATTATCATTCTTTTGTTATATTCGTTCTCAGTTAATGTCATGATTCATCGCCCATTGTCCAATCTAGGCAAGGCATTTCGAATGATTGAAACAGATAATCTGAATATAGTCATTGAATCCAAGACAAATGATGAATTTCATTATTTATTTCAAAGCTTTAATCGTATGGCACATCGATTGAACGTTTCCATTAAGGAAAACTATGAACAAAAAATAGCGCTGCAGCACTCGGAATTAAAGCAGCTGCAATCTCAAATCAACCCTCATTTTTTATACAACAGCTTTTTTAATATTTATATGATGTGCAAAGTAGGGGATTCTGATAGTGCCGCGGAATTATCTCAAAAGCTTGGGAGCTATTATCAATACATTACAAGAAGCGGCTCTGATGAAGTGCTCCTCAACAAGGAGTTTCAGCACGCACTCGACTATTGCGAAATCCAATGTATTCGCTTTTCCAATCGTATTTCGTATGAATACACCGAGATTTCGAATCGACTGCATACCGTTTACGTTCCAAGACTCATCATTCAGCCGATCGTCGAGAACGTATTTGATCACGCCTTTGAAGATGGTACGATGAACGGCGTTGTCTATATTGGAGCAAGCTATCAAGATAATACGGTACGCATCACCGTAGAAGACAACGGCGCTTTATTAACAAATGATAAAATAGAGCAATTGCAAGAGCAGCTTGAAGTCAAAACCAAGCAGGTTGAAAAAACAGGATTAATTAACGTCAGCAATCGTCTAAAACTAATTTATGGAGCGGGCAGTGGCTTATTCGTGTCCCGAAGCCAATACGGCGGTTTGAAAGTGGAGCTTATTATACATCTTGAGAATAAGGGGGCATAATAATGTACCGATTGTTAATCGTGGATGACGAGCCTGTCATTGTGAATGGCTTAGTACAGCTTTTTCAAGGAAACAAAGACTTTGAGCTGGATATATGCAAAGCATATTCCTCCGGTGAAGCGCTTGAAATTGCAAAGAAAACGAAACTGGATATTTTGATCAGCGACATTCGTATGCCTCAGAAGAATGGTCTGCAATTAGTAGATGAAATGGTATACTACTGGCCCTCATGCCGGGTTATCTTTCTTACGGGGTATAGTGAATTTGATTATGTATACGAAGCGTTAAAGAAAAATGTAGAAAACTATATTTTGAAAACAGAAGGAATTGAGCCTATTTTTCAAGCAGTTAAAGAGATAATAGGTAAACTAGAAGAAGAGAAGAGCCTTCGGCTTCAGCAGGAAAAGGCGCAAAGACATATTCAAATCGCGGAGCCTTATCTAAAAAAAGAACTGATGGAAGCGATGCTGAGCGGGGAATCACTGCCTTCTCTATTGACCGAGAACATCTATGCGGAAGTGGACTTTGGCATTGCTGCCGAGCGCCCCTCTTTCTTCCTTGTAGGCCAAGTGGATCGGCTGGAGGTTCATAATTTAAAGGTATTGGAATCCGTGCAACGGATTTTTGATAATCATCTGCCAGTCTCCATAGCGAGAGAGAAAGCTGTCTATAAGGGCAACACGCTTGTGTGGCTTCTTCAAGCAGATGAGGAATTATTAGGACGCTTTAGAGGGGCTCAATCATCTGCGGATGGGAACGGGCACGGTATAGCATCCTATATGAAAGGCATTCTTGAGCTTGTGCAGAATGAATGTGTAGAGGTGCTCTCCGCTTCGGTTTCATTCGGCATTTCTGGGAATTTATTAGGGAAGTGGGATACACTCCACCTTCAAGTGGAAGCCGTTTGTGCAATAATTCAGAAAAGAGCGGCATATGGTCAAAAAATGATTATTGTTGATTATGAAAAATCGGTCGATTGTGAATCTGGTGTGAGCGGCGAGATGAAGCAAGAGGAATTTAAACAATTGCTAATTGAACAAATTCACCAATATGTTCATAACAATCTGTCCAATGATGTGTCCCTCACGGCTATTGCTGATGAAGTTCATTTCAATCCATCCTATTTGTCGCGCTATTACAAGCAGATCACGGGACATAATCTATTAGAGTATATTCAAACCACAAAAATGTCCGTTGCCATTGATCTGATGAAGAATACATCATTGAAATTAAACGAAATTGCACATAAGGCAGGTTTTGATTCGCCTTCGTACTTTACGACCTTTTTCAGAAAGATGACGGGACTTTCACCTCAAGAGTATCGAAATTCACAATAAGTAAAAAAAACAAAAGTGATGTAAAAAAAGTGAAATTGAAACCGCTTTCCCTCTCAAAATATAATAAACATAGGGAGCAGGGCTACTAGCATTATCAAAAGGGGGAAAGTGTTCCATATGAAAAATTATAAAACGATGAAGACGATCTTATTGTTATCGCTGTCTCTTTCGACCATTACAGCATGCTCGAGTCAAGGAGATAACAAGGAAAACACGCCAACCTCTAAACCGTCATCAGAGAACAATCAGACTGAAGCTGCTCCACCAGATCCATTCGGCAAATACCCTGAAACGGTTACGGTTACTGAAGTACTAGGATTTAATCCGCCTGAAGATTCAAGAACACCAAAAGGAATTACTCCGGATCAAAATGCTTACTTCAAAGATCTCAAAGAGATGATGAACATCGAAGTGAAATATAAATGGACCGTCCCATCCAGCCAATTTGAACAAAAGTTCTCACTTGCGATGGCATCGGGAGACCTGCCTGATATTTTAGAGCTGGACCCGAAAAACTTCGAGAAGCTGAAAAAGCAGGATATGCTCGCTGATCTTACAGAAGCTTATGAGCAATACGCATCGCCAACACTTAAGAAATACATGGAATCGGATGGCGGCTTTGCAATGAAAACTTATAATGCAGACGGCAAACAGCTGGCAATTCCAGCTTTTGAAGATCCATTCCTATCTACTCAATTGCTTTGGATTCGGAAGGATTGGCTTACAAATTTGAACTTACAAGCGCCTACAACGATCGATGAGCTGGAAAAAGTTGCAGAAGCATTCGTGAAAAATGATCCGGATCAAAATAGCAAGGATGATACTTATGGTATTTCATTGCAGAAATCGCTGTTTTTCTGGGGATTTGATGTAAGAGGATTATTTAACGGATTCGGTGCCTACCCATCCATTGGTGATGCTCAGACGGCTTGGATCAAAGATGGTGAAGATAAACTAATACCGGGTCTTATTCAACCTGAAGTGAAGACGGCGCTTAGTAAGCTGCAGTCTTGGTACCAAAACGGCATTCTGAATAAAGAGTTTGCGCTGAAGGATGAGAACAAAGCTGTAGAAGATATTACTTCAGGCAAGGTTGGTATTTCATACGGAGAATGGTGGTACCCGAACTGGCCGCTTAATCTAAATATTGACAATGATCCGAAGGCGGAATGGATTGCCGTTCAAATTCCAGGGCTAGACGGTCCAGCAAAATCACTTGTTCCGAAAATTCGCGCTGGCAAGGTGTTCGCTGTAAACAAAAATGCGAAAAATCCTGAAGCTGCTATTAAAATGATCAATTTCTATATCGAAATGGGTAATAAACAATATTTAGAGAAAAACAAAGCAGAGAATGGTTATGTATATAACTGGTTTAATCCACGGATCTACAACCCTGCACAAATTGAAACGATCTATACAGAAGTAAACAAGGCACTCGACGCTAAACAGACTGAAATTACGATTGATGATGAGAATTTCAAGAATGTAGCGGATGTTTTCAAAGCAGGAACAGATTTCCTTGCAGGAAACACAAAAGATGCTTCCAAAGGCGTAAATTGGGGTCAATATTATAGCCGTGCAGCCAAAGATGGCGGGTGGGGAACGACGCGTAAAATTAAAGAAAGCGGAGCGTTTGTAAACAATGAATTCTTTGGACTTCCTACAAAAACACAAGTAGAGAAGGGCGCTCAGCTTGATAAGCTTATGCAGGAATCGTTTACAAAAATTATTATGGGCGGCTCGATTGATGAATTTGATAAGTTCGTTGCAAGCTGGAAGTCGCTAGGCGGCGATGCTATTACAGAAGAAGTTAATGCATGGTATAGCGAGCAAGCCAAAAATTAAATCTTAAATTAAAAAGCGGGAGAGACGAGTCGAGGAGTCGACAACTCCTCCCGCTTTAAAATTAGCAGCTGGTTAGGAGGGTCATCCATGAGAACGCTGAAAAAAGAATATGTGCTTCATTTGATGCTAGTGCCTGGTGTTATCGCTACGTTGATCTATGCATACGGTCCTATGGCTGGTCTTGTCATGGCTTTTCAACAGTTTGAACCATTATCCGGTTTTTTCAAATCAGAATTTGTTGGCCTTGAGAATTTCCGTTATGTATTTGCTTTACCGGATTTCACTCAGGTGCTTTGGAATACAATCATTATCGCGATCTTCAAAATGGTCCTGTTTCTGCTTGTTCCACTCATTCTTGCGCTGTTGCTAAATGAGGTTACAAGAAAATGGTTTTCAGGCTTCATTCAGTCTGCCATCTTTCTTCCGTTCTTTCTGTCATGGACCGTGCTTGGGGGCGTCGTTATTGAATTGTTCTCTCTGAGCGGGCCTATTAATGGCTTATTAACTGAAATGGGAATCCAGCCTATTATGTTTATGCTCAACAATGACTGGTTCAGGGGTATTGTCATCGGCTCAGACGTCTGGAAAGGCATGGGCTACAATATGATTGTTATGCTCGCAGCCATTGTAGGTATCAATGCAACGCTTTATGAAGCGGCAGAGGTTGATGGAGCAGGGAAGTGGAAGCAAGTCATACACATTACGCTTCCAGGCATTTCTCCAATTCTTATTTTGCTTGGTGTATTGAGCTTAGGCGGAATTCTCAATGCTGGTTTTGAACAAATTCTAATTATGTATAACCCGACTGTTTATGAAGGTGCAGATATCATTGATACATTCGTTTATCGACTAGGGATGTTCAGTCAACAATTCGGACCAGCAGCGGCAATCGGCCTCTTTAAATCGGTCATCTCATTAGGGCTAGTATCCGTTACCTACTATGCAGCTTACAAACTTAACAATTACAGAATATTCTAGAGCGGAGGTAATACGGTGATACACAAACCATCCATCAACAGAAAGCTATTTGTCGTGTTCAATACGTTGCTGTTAACTTCAATCACGCTGCTCGGTATTATCCCGTTTATTCATTTACTTTCTATTTCACTTAGCTCGAATACGGCAGCGATGGCAGGGGAAGTAAAGCTTTGGCCTGTCGGTTTCTCCTTGGATGCTTATCAATACTTGGGCGAGAAGGTAGAGTTTTTCCGTTCCCTAGGGGTTTCCGTTCAGCGGGTCGTGCTTGGGACAGCTGTCAATATGCTCCTTGTATTTATTACAGCTTTTCCACTTGCTAAATCGAATAATCAGTTTAAATTTAGAACCCCTTATGTTTGGTTTTTTGCAATTACGATGTTTTTCGGCGGTGGATTAATTCCTACTTATATTATTGTCAAAAATACAGGCATCATTGATTCGATTTGGGCACTCGTTTTGCCAGGTGCTTTGAATGTGTGGAATATGGTGCTCATGTTAAATTTCTTCAGATCCATTCCGAGAGAACTGGATGAGGCAGCTACAATTGACGGTGCAGGACACTGGCGAGTGCTTTGGCAAATTTATTTGCCTGTATCGCTTCCTTCGATCGCAACCATTGGATTGTTCACGATTGTCGGGCACTGGAACTCTTGGTTTGACGGTATTCTTTATTTGAATTCACCGGAAAAGTATCCACTGCAAACTTATCTTTCTACATTAATTATGTCGATAAATGCCCAAATGTCCTCCATGTCTATCGAGCAGCTTAAAGTGATGGACAACTTAAGTGAGAAGACACTTCGAAATGCGCAAATTTTTATGGGCGCTTTGCCTATCATGCTCGTATATCCGTTCTTGCAAAAGTATTTTGTTAAGGGCATGACCGTAGGAAGTGTCAAGGAATAGATAGAATTATAACAACGAGGAGAGATTATTCATGAAGAAAGTTACTGTTGCATTAATCGGTGCGGGATTACGTGGAGTAAACTATTTGGAGTACGCTCTTCAGCATCCAAACGAGCTGCAAGTTGTAGCAGTTGCTGAACCGGTTGCTGAGCGCCGGGAGAGCTTCCAAGCTAGGCATAGTATTCCGGATCATATGTGTTTTGAGAACTGGGACGATTTTTTCGCTATGCCGAAGCTCGCAGATGCTGTACTCATTTGCACCCAAGATAAACAGCATTTTGATCCGACAATGAAAGCACTTGAGGCCGGCTATCATGTGCTGCTTGAGAAGCCGATGTCTCCGGACGCCAAAGAATGCTTGCTTATGGGAGAAAAGGCGTCTCAGTTAAATCGTGTGTTTTCGATTTGTCATGTGCTTCGGTATACTAATTTCTTTTCTACAATTAAGGGACTATTAGAAAATAAAACAATTGGTAATTTGATGTCTATCACGCATAATGAAAATGTAGGATTTTGGCATCAAGCACATAGCTTCGTGAGAGGAAATTGGAGCCGGAAAGAGGACTCCAGTCCAATGATTCTATCGAAGTCCAGTCATGATCTAGACATTTTGCTCTGGTTAGCAGGTTCGGAATGTGTTCGTGTATCATCCTTTGGATCACTCTCTCATTTTACCTCCGAGCAAGCGCCGGCTGGGGCGCCGTTGCGCTGCTTGGACGGTTGCCCAGTTGCAGATGATTGTCTCTACTATGCTCCTAAGCACTATTTAACAGAGGATACGAATTGGCCTACATCCGCAATAAGTAATGATTTGAGCTATAGTGCGCGTTATAAGGCGCTAGAGGAAGGCCCTTACGGCAGATGCGTCTATCATTGTGATAATGATGTCGTTGACCATCAGGTTGTGAATATGGAATTTGCTAATTCCGTCACGGCAGCATTTACGATGAGTGCATTTACTAGAGATGTCAGCCGTACAATTAAGCTTATGGGAACCAAAGGGGAAATCCGCGGTGCCATGGAGAAGAATGAAATTGAAGTCATTCATTTTGGCAGCGGCAAGGTTGAACGAATCTCCTTTGAAGATATCGGAGGTCACGTGGGTCACGGCGGCGGCGATATGGGCTTACTCAAGGATTTCTTAAAGCTGGTAAGAGAAGACGGTAAGCGTCAAGGGCTTACCTCGGCAAGTCAATCTGTTCAAAGTCACTTAATGGCTTTCGCAGCGGAGCAATCAAGATTGGATGGAAACAGTGTCAATCTCAAAGATTTTGCAAAAAGCATCCTAAAATAATGAGGTGTAGTAGTAATGAATAATTCAATCCAATTTGAGACGAAGTTACTAAGCTCTTTGACAAAAGTATTTGCAGATGAGATACCAACCGAACAAGCCTTTAACAGTGCATCTGCACTTTTCGGTGAGACCTATTCATTCCAAATCGCATACACTTCAGACACGCTCTTA
Source organism: Paenibacillus sp. J22P15 (assembly GCF_056269345.1). Classification (NCBI taxonomy): domain Bacteria; kingdom Bacillati; phylum Bacillota; class Bacilli; order Caryophanales; family Paenibacillaceae; genus Paenibacillus; species Paenibacillus sp. J22P15. The sequence continues at coordinate 73,552 of NZ_JBWDNT010000018.1, read as the reverse complement.
AAAAATATAAATGTAAATATTGACTCATCCCTTGCAGACCGTATTTTGATTAGATCGGTTGGGCTGGTTCCTTCCGAGATGCCTTGTTTCCAAAACCCTGATGATAACGTTCTACGCACGACACCGGGACTATATCCAGATCCGTTATATGAGCTCAATCAGCAATCCATTAGTGCGGTTCCACAGCAGTGGCGTTCCATTTGGGTGAGCGTTGAACTTGATGAATCTGTCTCTGCAGGTCTTTATTCCATTCAAATCTCCTTCCTAACAGATAAAGGAGAGACTTTAGCGGTATCGGGTGTATTTCAGTTGACTGTCATTCCCGCTGCATTACCTCCGCAAAAATTGATTCACACCGAATGGTTTCATGTGGATTGTATTGCGACGCAGTATGGTGTTGAAGTGTTTAGTGAAGCGCATTGGGCACTTCTGGAACGCTATGTGGACTCGATGGTCAAGCATGGCATGAACATGATTTTGACGCCGCTGTTTACGCCGCCGCTCGATACCCTCATTGGAGGAGAACGTCCAACGGTTCAACTGGTGCAGGTAGATGTCCAGGGAGATCGTTATACATTTGGCTTTGACCAGCTTACACGGTGGGTGACCATGTGCAGAAAGCTTGACGTGAAGTACTTTGAGTTTTCACACTTGTTTACGCAATGGGGAGCAAAGTGTGCTCCGAAGATAATAGGAACGGTACATGGGGAAGAGAAAAAATTATTTGGTTGGGAGACGGATGCATCCTCAGAAGCTTATCGCAGCTTCTTGGATCAATTCCTGCCAAGTCTTGATCGATACTTGAAAGAGAATGGACTGGATCAGCAAAGCTGGTTCCATATTTCGGATGAGCCGGATCTCAGTCAATTGGAATCTTATCAAGCTGCAAGCGAAATTGTGCGTAAGCATTTATCCGATTACCCTATTATGGATGCTCTGTCTGATTTGGATATGTATGAACGGGGTTTGGTGCAGAGGCCGATTCCGGCGAACAATCATATTGAACCGTTCCTAGAGCATGGCGTTCCAGATTTATGGACCTATTATTGCTGTGCGCAGCATCAAGAAGTATCTAACCGATTTTTCAACATGCCTTCTTCTAGAAACCGGATTATTGGACTTCAATTGTATAAGTTTGGGTTGCAGGGCTTTCTGCATTGGGGCTTTAACTTCTGGTATTCACAGTACTCCATCGATCAGAAGCTTGATCCCTATCGGTCAACGGATGCAAAGCTCGGATTTCCTTCGGGAGATTCCTACTTGGTTTATCCGGGTGAAGAGGGCCCAATTGAATCTATTCGCTTGGAAGTTCTCTATGAGGCGATGCAAGATCTACGCGCGTTAGAGCTGCTTGAGCAGAAGATTGGCAAAGAACAGACGATAAAGCTATTGGAAGAGGGTTTAACAGAGCCATTAACGTTCTCTGTGTATCCGAAAGGCAGTGGAGAATGGCTGTTAGCGGCAAGAGAGAGAATTAACCAAGCGTTAGCCAGTCATTATGCTTAATGATTATACGATTTAGTGAGGTGGAGAATAGATGACTACATTTAATTATTCAGGATCTTCATTTTATTATAATGATCAGCCCATACGCCTCCTTTCAGGAGCTATTCATTATTTTCGAACCGTACCCGAGCATTGGCAGGATCGACTAGCAAAATTAAAAGCTTGCGGGCTTAATACCGTTGAAACGTATGTTCCTTGGAATTTACACGAGCCGAAGAAGGGCCAATTTTATTTTGAAGGCATGGCAGATATCGTTCGTTTTATTGAGCTGGCAGGAGAGCTCGGGCTGCATGTCATTGTTCGACCTGCGCCTTATATTTGTGCAGAATGGGAATTTGGCGGACTGCCTTCTTGGCTGCTGGCAGATTCGGATATGCGTCTCCGCTGCTACCATAAACCGTTTCTAGATCATGTAGATGCTTATTATGATGTGCTGCTTCCGAAATTAAAACCGCTCTTATGCACGAATGGCGGACCGATCATCGCGATGCAAGTCGAGAATGAATATGGAAGCTTTAGCAATGACAAACGATATTTGATTCATCAGAAAGAAAGCATGATTGCTCGAGGAATGGACGTGCTGTTATTTACCTCAGATGGACCTGAAGATGCGATGCTGCAAGGCGGTATGATTGATGGTGTTCTGGCAACGGTGAATTTCGGTTCCCGGACCAAAGAAGCTTTCGAGAAGCTTAAAGAATATCAACCAGATGCGCCATTGATGTGTATGGAATATTGGAACGGTTGGTTCGATCATTGGGGTGAGGAGCATCATACCCGCCCAGCCGAGGATGTCGCAAATGTATTGGATGAAATGCTTAGTTTAAACGGCTCCGTTAATTTCTATATGTTCCATGGCGGAACGAACTTTGGCTTCTATAACGGAGCGAACGGTCATACAGCGGATAGCTATGAGCCGACGGTTACAAGCTATGATTATGATGCCCTGTTAAATGAATCCGGCGAACCGACAGCTAAATATTATGCTGTGCGCGATGTCATCTCCAAATATGTGGATTTAGGTGAATGTGAATTGCCAGCACCAATCGCTAAGAAAGCGTATGGACGGGTGGAAATGACCGAACAAGCTTCATTAACAGCTAATTTGGATCGCATTTCGAAACCGATATATACCGCTTACCCGGAGACGATGGAGAAATTGGGGCAGGATTACGGATTTATCCACTATCGTACGTTTATAAGCGGACCTCGTCCTAAAGATCAGTTTTTCTTGCAGGACGTGCATGACCGTGCACAGGTTTTCCTTAATGGACAACCGGCTGGCATTTTGGATCGAGTGCATACAGATGTAAAAATACAATTTGAAGTGCCTGCTGAAGGAGTAGAGGTCACTTTACTTGTTGAGAATGTAGGCCGCGTAAATTACGGACCATATATGAAAGACCGGAAAGGGATTACTGAAGGAGTACGTTTTGGACGTCAGTTTCTGTCGGATTGGACGACGTATACGTTACCGCTAACGGACTTATCGGGTCTACAATTCGGAGACATCTCGGAACAATCGGATCCAAGCTTCTTCCGAGGAAATTTAATTGTGGATGAGCCATGCGATACATTCATTAGCTTGGAAGGGTGGACCAAAGGGGTCGTGTTTATTAATGGCTTCAATTTGGGACGTTATTGGAATATGGGTCCGCAGAAAAGATTGTACGTGCCAGGTCCTTTATTACAGCAAGGAAATAATGAAATTGTGATATTTGAATTGCATGGAACGACCGACAGAGCCGTGACCTTTCTGGATCAACCTGACTTAGGCTCTTAAAAAAAGGATTATGACTCACAACGTAATATGAAAATACATTTTTTTAGAAACCCGGCAGCCATTATGTGAACTCAAATCTAGGTAATGGAGTATTTTATCAGCCAGGTTTTGATGTTTATTATCCTGTGTCACAATATATGAAGAAAGGGCATTTCAACTCAGTTGAGATGCCCTTTTTTTGTTTAATTTAAGTGTTTTTTTCTGGAGTTATCTTTATGTTCACCTTCTTAATAACTATTCTGGGAGAGCAGGAGGATGAAGCTATGGAAAAACAATTGGATTAAGGGGACTTGCGGCAACATCTCCAGGTTTAAGTCCTGGAAACCATCTTTCTATTTCACGTTTTCGTGCATTGCTATCCTGTTCAGAAATAGTCAGCCCATCCGCAAAATAGATTATGGTCATCACCTCACGCATGCGATCCGTTGGATTGCTTGGAGCGCTGTGAAGGGTCCATCCAGCATGAAAAGTAGCGTCTCCAGCTGCCATAGCACCATAGTTTATCTGCTCTAAACCTTTACCCTCAATGTAGCCCTTGAAGGTGCGGTGCGATTCATCCGTAATACCCTGCTTCGAGATATAGCCATTATGATGGGTAGCGGAAGCAAAGGTCATCGATCCGACTTCCTCCGGAATTGGAACCAGCGGCATCCATAATGTAATTGTTTTATTGGTATCCAATGGCCAAAAAATTTGGTCCTGATGCCATGGTGTATGACCGCCTCCAGGCTCTTTAAATAATGCTTGATCATGATAAATTCTTACTGACGGAACCCCCATCAGATCGGCAGCTACTTTTGCAAAACGGCGCGCCATTACAAACTTCTCAACGGACTCGCTCATTTCCCACAGGTTTTCGATTTGAATAAAGGCTTTGCCGTACGTATCCCGTTCATGCAGCGGTTTTGTATGGTAATTTTGTTCTTTTACTATTTCACTGATAACCTCGCGATATATGGAAACTTCGTCATGATTCGCTAATGCTCTCACAATTGTATGTCCATCGCGCTGGTAGCCTAGAATTTGCTCTTCGGGAAGATGATACGTCTCGCTCAAATCAGGAAGGTTATTTATTGTGCTCATTTAGAATCCTCTCCTAGTCCATCATTTACTCATACATTACATAGCTAAACTATCTTAGTTACACGTCCATCGAAAATCCATACAGCAATATAAATAGAACCTTTGGAGTCTACACAAAAACCATGAGGTGGGCTGAGTAATGAATCAACAAATGATCGTGTTATCTGATATGATAAACTCCCAAACGATATCAGTCTTTGAACTAACGAGACTGCATTTTGCATTATGTGGACATTATGATGAATAATGATCATCGTACCGGCGATGTGAGGTACTATCTCATTACCGAAAGGAACTATAACGGTTTCTCAGGCTGTCGAGACTTTCTCGACATCTTTCCTTCTGTCTATTCTGTTTAAAACGACATCGAGTTAATATAGTATAATATTGGTAACTACTATAAACTGATGGAGTCGCTTATGTTGCGTTCTAATCGAGAAAAACAACAGAATTATGAACTGGTGTCTATTGAAGACCTGGTGCCTGCTGATCATATGCTCCGCAAGATCGACAAGTATATTGACTTTTCTTTTATAGACGAGAAGGTTCGTCACCTCTATTGCCAAGACAATGGGCGCCCAGCATAAGTTCACCAAAGAACAAGTGCAACAGAATACGCGAGAATATGTGAATGAACTGAACATAGCGGTAGATGCAGAACGTTAATTACAAGGAAAAAAGCACTAAAACCACAAGAGGGGGTGAACGAAGACAAGGAAGTGAAAGTCAGTACAACAGACCCGGACAGCGGATATATGTTCCGCGAAGGAAAGCCAGAGGGTTTCTTTGATCTGGACCATCGTACCGTTGATGTGAAGTACAATCTCATTACTGATGTTTTCGTAACCGCCGGCAATGTCCATGATTCCGTGCCGTACCTCTCTCGTTTAGATCGTCAACGTCAGCGCTTTGAATTTGCAGTAGAAGTCGTCTGGATTCTAGTTATTTGACATCACCGATTTGTAAAGGACTCGAAGAAAGAAAAATCTTTGATGGCCCTGGATGGGGAATAAATTCAGCCCTTCTGACTTCCTCTAGGAAGCAAAAGGGCTGATAAGGTTTCACTCTGCTACTCGCTTAAGAAGGATTGCATATATTACGGAGGTTCATACAATGAAACACGAAAGAAAAGCGATATTTATTCTAATGATTTGTATAATATTCCTAGCTAGCGGTTGCACTAAACAAGAACCTAAAGAAACGCAACCCTCTTTTTCCTACGTGGATTTCAGGAATTTATTTTCTGATATGGGGCAGGAGCTAGAAGTAGAGCAATATGAGAAAGTCGGTCAAACCACAGATCCTAATTTAATTGCAATTGATAAGGAAAACTCTTTTGGTCAAAGACAGTTTCTAACGCTGGACGGAACTCAAAATTATAACGAAACACAAGAAAGAATTGCATATTTCAATAAGAGTACAAATTGTCTCATATTTGTTGATTTGATTTATATGAAACAAAACTTGTCTAACGATTTATTGTTTGTAAAACCTGATTTTATTGATGTAAATGATTATGGAATTTACTCGTATAAATCTCAAAATACGATTTTATCTTTTCATAATATACTTGTACAGATTACTTTAGTTGATAACAATGAAGGTAAAAAAGCAGAAATACTCCCCTTTATGGATGTGACAAAACAAGTGGTGAAGTATTTGAATGATTACAAAATTCGCAAATAACTGAGGTAGAAACAATAAAACCATGAAATAGTATGATGTACAGCTATATGAATTCAGCGATTACTCCAATTATTCAAGTCCATCACCACGCTAACCAGCCAGTTAGTTGAACAAAAGGCTGCCAAGCGGCAGTCCTGTCAGTATTGAATTATCGTTATCCGTTAGTTCAATAGCACACAACGACGAGCAGGCACTGCGGTAGCCTGCTCGTTTTATTAAACTAACGGGCAGGATAGTTCAATTCCTTCGGCGAAACATTTGATCAATAGTTTTTAGGGAGGTGCTTTATTGTTAGGAACATGGGGGCTATTTCCTTGGTTTGTAGATGATGGGGAAGAACTTATTGAACCGCAATATAGAGAAGAGTTTCGTAATCTGCAACCTTATGGGAAAGTATTTCTTTGTGTCGAGGAACAAGATGAATTAATTGCATTAAAATACAATAATCAGTGTTTTTTTGTGAAACCTACCTTGTTCAAAAAGGTTCCAAGTCCTAAATATTCATTTGGCGAAGCTGTAAGAGTACTGATAAATCCTGACGTTATAGGAACTATTAACGAGATAACTTGGCATTATAAGATTCAACGAGAAATGTACTTTATCGAAATAAATGGGAAGAGAAAATCCACCCGATATTTTAGCGATGATTTAATTGCGGTTAAGGGTTCATTACGCTAACGGGACACTATAGTTCAGTAATGAAGGGGCTGCCGATTGGTAGCCCTTTGTTGAACTAACGGGCAGATTAGCGCAACAAACTCGAACAATATACGTCTAAATACTGGTAAGCTTAGGGTGGGGCTAAACAAGATAGGGCAGTTCATTCACTTTGTTATTCAACCATCGTTTCCAGATAAAGGGGGATTCTATTGAAACCGATTGCATATTTGCTAATGGGCTTTTTAGCAATAATCATTTTTAGTGGTTGCAGTAACGAAAGTTCAAAAGAGTTTATCGAGGAATTAAAACCTCAACATAGTAAATATAAATTACATCTATTTAATACTGATGGAGCAACATATTCTAATGAGATGAATGAAGTGCAAGTTTTCATAAATTCCAGCCCCGTATTCCAAGATAATATTACGGAAATGAGTGGTCATGATTACAACGAACGACTGAACAAAAAATTAAAAAAATTGGGCATAAAAACATATCCCATGTATGTCCTAATGAACAAGGACGGAATTGTTTATACATCACCTTACTTGAGTGAAATTAAATCGTTTATCAAAACTTATTCTTTTCTATTGAACTAACGGGTAGTTTAGCGCAACTTCCATCTTCTGGAAGCGTAGTAAACTCAAGAATTAGAAATGACTTTATGGAGGTGGTATCACTTGTCTTATAGCATAACTAAACGTATTTCGTATGTCTTAATTGTAATCGGAGTGTTGTTGATTATCTTTGGCCTGTGGCAATACATGCCGAAGTCATTTTCATCTCAAACGCCAGATAGTGTGATTATGTCAATAATTGCAAAAAGGATAACATTTCCTATTTTAGGTCTAATATTAACCGTTATTGGTTATGCGTTTTTGAAATTCGTTCGAGAAATTGAAGAAGAGATTCAATTACTTAGAGATGAGCTAAGTCGATTAACTAAGGTGGTCGAAGCGCAAGGGAAAGATACAAAATAACCTCATTCATTCAATACCACAGAACAACTGCTACGCTAACGGGACACGTTAGTTGAATTAAAACAGAAGAACCTCGACACAGCTTCTTGCAAGCAGTGCCCGAGGTTCTTAGTATTGGAATTGCCCTTAAGCGGCGACGTCGCGTCTCGTAAACAGTAGCCAAGCTAAGAATTGGAATACGATGTAGTAGGCGACAAGTATCATAATCGAGAACGTCAACGTCATTTCCGGTCTTAGCGGCGACGCGCCTTGCATATATTGCGTCAGGTCGATGTTGGAGAAGAGCAAATACTTGACCCAGCTATAGCCGCTGAGAAGCGCCGATAACGTATTGCCGACCAGCATGAACAGAAGCGAGAAGGCTATGGCCATAGAAGAGCTGCGGAACGCGGACGAAATCATGAAAGCCATCGTCACGTACATGAGCATTGATACGATCGAGAAACCGTATTTCTCCAACGAATTCAAGAAATAGGAACTTTCTTGGATAACGCCGCCATCGGTAATCGATATTTTCGCTTGGCTTGTTCCTTCGAAGCCTTCGAGAATACCTCCGGCCGCGTAAGCAGACGCAAATGTCAATATGAGCAGCAGAAGCGCGAACCCAAGCGTGGCGATGTATTTGCTGACCATAATCTTCGTGCGCGAAGCCGGACCGACAAGCAGCAGCTTGATCGTGCCCCATGTGAATTCGGCCGCAATCATATCGGCAGCGATAATGACGGTTAGAATCGTCGCTAAAATAATTAAGTATGATGATGTATCTACATAATTCCACAATGACAATTCGTTAGGATTTATATTTTGTTCCAAATAATATTCATTGAGCTTGATTTCGTTAGCGAAGTATGTTTTGTCCTCTTCCGAGAGTTCTTTGTTTTCTTGAAGCTTCTGCTGCATGTTGCTATTCCGTTCGGTCAGGTTGTTTTGCCAGTCGATCGTATTATTTTGGCTTGATTCCCACTTCATGATGCCGCTCATCAATGCGATTGTTAAAACGAGGAAGGCGATCATAAGCCATGTACGAGGACGACGATATATTTTCATATTTTCGTTTCGAATTAGATTAGACAGACTAGACAACCATCTCACCTCCGGTAATTTCCAAGAACTGTTCTTCAAGCGACTTCTGCGCCGCTTGAATGCCGAGCACGTCAATCTCCGAGCTTACAAGCAGCCTTGTAATATCGGGGATGGCAGCTTTGTCAGCCGCAATTTCGAGCTGATTGCCTTTCACCGTAATGCGGGTTGCATCGAAGATGGCGGATAGCAGCTGCTGAGCGGCATGTAAATCGCCGACTTCGATAACGATCTTCGACTGTATCGAATCACGAGTTTCCTGCAGCGAGCGAATATCGATGAGCTTGCCGGCTTGTATTATCGCAACCCGGTCGCACATAAGTTCCATTTCGGACAGAAGATGGGAAGAGACGATGACGGAGATGCCTTCTTCTCTCGTCAGCTTGCGCAAATAATCGCGCAGTTCTCGAATACCCGCAGGGTCGAGCCCGTTTGTCGGCTCATCAAGGATGAGCAACGATGGACGATGCAGAATCGCTTGGGCAACGCCAAGCCGCTGCCTCATGCCGAGAGAGTAACGCTTAACCTTCTCGTGAATACGGTTCTGAAGTCCGAGAAGCTTAACGACCTCATTGATCCGTTCCTTCGTAATGCCTTTATGCCGACGGGCAAAATGAACAAGGTTTTGATAACCGGTCAAAAATTTATACATTTCTGGATTTTCGACGATCGCTCCTACATGCGTCATGGCAAGCTCGAAGTGCTCGCGGACGGATACGCCTTTAATTAGGGCCTCGCCCTTCGACATCGATATCAAGCCAACAATCATCCGTATTGTTGTCGTCTTGCCGGCACCGTTCGGTCCGAGAAATCCGAATACTTCGCCTGCGGGTATATCGAAACTAAGATTGTCGACGATCTTACGTCCGCCAATCGATTTGGTCACGTTGCGAAGCTGCAAAACGGCTTCTGTCATGCGTTAAAACCTCCTAGTATTATCGTACATACGAACTATACTGGAAGTTGCTTTGTCATAAAATAGACCTTTGATCAGGATTTCCCCCCTGCTTAGGTCGAGTATGAACGTTTTTCAAAGCTTTTTTTAAACCAAATACTTAAAAATATGCTTGATAATACAACTAAGGATTATTTACAACATAATGAGGTATCTCTCGAATTGTTCTGATCATTACCCTGACTAGACAAAACCCGAAAGATGATTACTTTTTCTAAAGTGTCTATCTTTCGGATTGCAGTTCAGCCACGGCAGCTGCTCCTTGGTTTTATTAATCTAACGGGCAGGTTTGTTTGGTCGTTTGGTGAATACTTTACGAACAGATATTTTCAGTAATAGTAATTGGAAATTGAATCGACTTGGTCGGACGAGATCGGCCGCTCATGAGCTGATCGGCAAATACTACAAAGAGATTTATGCTTTTGTTTATAAGCAGACCCCGAATAAAGAAATGGCGATGGACATGACTCAGGAGATATTTACAAGCATGCTGCATGCAGTCTATAGATTCGTTCGATGAACGCAAGCTGATAAACGTTGTATCTGCAAGTCATTTCGACCTCGTATGTGTTCCGCTGTTTAACAGAAGCCAAAAAGATAAAAGCAACAACCAGATAAAGTACGGGAGCAGTAGTGAATATAAAAGAGTAAATCACTTTTAGCTAATAATTGATCAATACGAGAGTTAGCTATATTGTAGCTAGCCTTTTTTTATTTGAAGAGATCATATCTGATCGGGGTTGACAGTATGTGTTGGAGGATTACTGGAATTTGGCTTTATAAAATAGATTTCATCATCGATCAAACACTGGCTACGCTGACATTTGGTCATCAAAGGCATTCGCTTTTTACAAAATCTTATTTATATTTTCACACGTAATTTACTTATTAACAAACGATATATCGTACAATAAATTTTGTGCGCAAATAGAAAAGTGATATAAATCCTGGAAATATAGATGTTGTAAAAAGAAAATTGAACACACATGCAAGGGCTTTCAAATGCTAAAATCGCTTTTTTGGCCAAAACTCGACATCCCCAAAGCGTTAGAGGAGTCGATCGATTTCGAAATGCAATTGTTTTCCGTAGAGATGAGACAATTTTTATTGGGGGGTGGTGCTTACGGATTGAAATGGCCGTTATTATCGCAATAGATTTTGTACGGTCATGTCGTTACTTGGCCCGTTCGTCATTGTACGAATTGTCTCTACCCCATTTTTGAGATTTAACAAGATCCTTACATCGCATTGATAAAAATAGCGATTTGAGATTATATAATCAATCAATTGTAGGAATTTATCGAAAAAACTACAAGGAGTAAACCATGAAACCAAACTACCGTACTCTCTTGCTCTTCATTTTTGCAACGATCTTGATCATAACGGGGTGTAATGCGCCTGCGAATTCACCAAAACAGGAAGGAAAAGAGTTGATTCTTGCTGTTGGCGGTGAACCGGAAGGTGGATTTGATCCCACAACTGGCTGGGGCCGCTATGGTTCTCCTCTTTTTCAAAGCACTCTTCTTAAACGTGACAGCAGCTTGAACATTGTCAACGATCTCGCAGACAATTATAGCGTAAGTGATGACGGACGAGCCTGGACAGTAGATATACGGAAAGATGTCACATTCAGCGATGGCCAATCGCTAACCGCTGAGGACGTAATTTATACGTTTGAAACAACAGCGAAAAGCAATTCGGTTGTTGACTTACAAAATTTAGAATCGGTGACGGCGACAAATGATTTTACAGTCAAATTCACGCTGAAGAAGCCGCAATCAACTTTTATCGACATTCTTGCAACCCTGAGTATTGTTCCAAAACATGCTCACAATGATTCGTATGCAGAACAACCGATTGGATCGGGACCTTTCAAGCTTGTTCAATGGGACAAAGGCCAACAGCTTATCGTGGAAGCGAATCCGAACTATTACGGCGAAAAACCTTACTTTACAAAACTTACCTTTATCTTCTTGGATGAAGATGCGGCATTTGCCGCTGCAAAAGCCGGCACGGTTGATGTAGCCTATATCCCTTCTGCATTCAGCGAACAACAAGTAAAGGGTATGCGGCACGAATCATTGGAATCAGTGGACAACCGAGGAATCATGTTCCCTTATGTAAAGTCCGGCCAAACGACAGCAGATGGTCATCCGATTGGAAATGACGTAACCGCTGATCTAGCAATCCGCCAAGCTATCAATATCGCAATAGACCGTGAAACGTTGGTAGAGGGGGTCCTGGATGGTCAAGGAACTCCTGCTTATACGATTAGTGACAAGATGCCGTGGTCGAATCCGAATGCAGTAATCAAAGATGGGGATGCTGCGAGAGCGGGAGACATTCTATCTAAAGGCGGATGGAAGGACACGAATGGCGACGGAGTTGTTGAGAAAGATGGCGTAAAGGCACAATTTACCCTGCTATATCCATCCGGTGACGGAACAAGACAATCCCTTGCGATTGCTGCAGCGGATATGATCAAACCGATTGGAATAGAAATTAAAGTTGAAGGAAAAAGTTGGGACGACTTAGGGAAAATGATGTATTCCAATGCAGTCCTGCTCGGGTGGGGCAGTCACGACCCGCTTGAAATGTATAACGTTTATAGCAGTAAATACGCGGGAGTTGATTATTACAATCCTGGCTATTATAGCAACCCTAAAGTAGATCAGTATATGGAAGAGGCACTTGCAACGACTGATGTTGAAGCGGCGCTGGAGCTTTGGAAGAAAGCGCAGTGGGACGGAACAACCGGAATGAGCGCGAATGGGGATGCTCCTTGGGCGTGGCTTGTAAACTTGAACCATTTATATCTAGTAAAAGAAAAGCTTGATATTGGGCAACAACAAATACATCCTCACGGTCACGGGTGGCCTGTCACCAGCAACATTGAGGAATGGAAATGGACGGACTAATTCATGTTTCGTGGCATAACAAAATATTTTTTACAGCAAATTTTAAAACTAACGCTTCTGTTAACCGCAGTCAGCGCCATTACTTTTGCTCTTGTCAGCTATTCTCCTATTGATCCGACACAAGCATATATCGGTGCGGATCTGTTACGGGTAAGTCCTGAACAGCGTGAGGCAATTACAGAATACTGGGGACTTAACGATCCTCCCTTACAGCGTTTTTTGGCATGGTGCAGCGCTTTGATAAGCGGAGATTTCGGTACCTCAATGATCTATCGTTCGCCTGTAATAGACGTTATTGGAGAGCGATTTCTCAGTTCACTCGCATTAATGAGCATGGCATGGCTGCTTTCCGGTATCATTGGCTTCGCTGTTGGGTCATTGGCAGCAATGAAGAAGAATACGTGGGTGGACCAGGCGATTAAGTGGTATTGCTACACTCTCTCTTCCACACCAACGTTCTGGGCAGGCTTGCTCATGCTCATCGTGTTTACCGTTTGGTTGCCTCTATTTCCGGTCGGATTGGGTGTTCCGGCAGGCGTGTTAGCCGAAGAAGTAACCATTTTTGATCGAATTCGCCATATGATCTTGCCTATATTCACATTAAGTATAATCGGAATATCTGGAATTGCCCTTCACACAAGAGAGAAGCTGGTGGAGGTGCTCGAGAGCGATTACGTGTTATTTGCTAGAGCAAGAGGAGAAGAGGGATTTATTCTCTTCAGTCGGCATGGATTTCGCAATATTTTGCTGCCTGCGGTCACTTTGCAATTCGCTTCGTTTAGCGAACTATTCGGCGGAGCCGTCTTAGTAGAACAGGTATTTTCCTACCCAGGATTAGGACAAGCAACCGTAGAAGCAGGCACTCGAGGCGATGTACCTCTATTATTAGGTATCGTATTGTTTAGCACTTTGTTTGTGTTTGTAGGTAACTTATTATCTGAACTGTGTTACCGCTGGATTGACCCAAGAATTCGGGAGGGGCATTCCTTATGAATCGCAGAATGAGAACCGTCGCCTATTCCATCCTCTCTCTTGTTTTATTGTTTGGACCGATTATTCTTGGCGTATTGTTAAGCAATGACCAATTATCCACCAATTTGGCAGAAAAAAATGAGTCCCCTTCATGGGGACATCCATTTGGCACAGATTGGCTTGGCCGAGATATGTTTACGCGTACGATGAAAGGATTGGCGTTAAGCCTCGGGGTTGGTTTGACCGCAGCTTCAGTAAGTGTGCTCATAGCCGGAACACTTGGATTAATGGCCGCTACGTTAGGGGGAGTAGTGGATCGAATCATCACTTGGGTTGTTGATTTATTCCTGAGCATTCCACACTTAGTTATGCTTATTCTTATCTCGTTCGTTGCCGGCGGCGGGGTGCGCGGAGTGATTATTGCCGTAGCGCTGACGCATTGGCCTGGTCTCACACGAATCATACGGGCTGAAATCTTATATTTAAAGTCTTGTGAATTTGTACTAATTTCTAAACATATGGGCAAGTCAAAGTGGTGGATCGCTACCAGACACTTACTTCCATTTTTAATACCGCAATTTATCGTCGGTACGCTGCTTTTGTTTCCGCACGCTATTTTGCACGAGGCTTCGATCACATTTTTGGGAATGGGGCTGTCGCCTCATCAACCCGCAATCGGTATTATACTTTCGGAATCGATGAGATACTTGTCGACCGGTATGTGGTGGCTCGCTTTTTTCCCAGGGCTTTGTTTACTTATCATCGTTCGAGCTTTTGACGTGCTTGCGGAAAATCTGTATGCGCTGATCAACCCTCATCGCTCGCAGGAGTAGAAAGGAGGCATTATGGGATTGCCTTTACTGGAAGTTAACCATTTATCCATTTCATTTAATCATTACGGGAAAGGTCTAAGACGAGTTCAAGTACCGGTTATTCAAAATCTTTCTTTATCTGTAAACGCCGGAGAAATTGTTGCCGTAGTCGGAGCCAGCGGTTCGGGAAAAAGTCTGCTGGCCCATGCGATCCTTGGCATTTTGCCTAAGAACGCTAATATTACAGGTCAGATTACATTTGACGGGGAACCGTTAACCTCTTCTCTAATTAAGAAGCTGAGAGGAAGAGAAGTGGCGTTAGTGCCGCAATCCGTTCAGTTTCTGGATCCTCTTATGCGTGTTGGTCTTCAAGTAAAGCAGGCGGTGCGCGTAGGAGACCCGGAAGCGGAGCAGATCAAAGCGTTTCGGAGATACCGTTTAGGTCCAAAAACAGCTGAACGTTACCCGTTCCAGCTGTCCGGAGGAATGACCCGTCGTGTCCTCGTTTCCATTGCAACCGTAAGCGGCGCAAGACTGCTCATTGCAGATGAGCCTACACCCGGATTGGATCCGGCGGCCGTACAGGAAACGCTTCAATCATTCAAAGAGTTTGCGGCGAATGGAACGGCTATCCTATTCATTACTCACGATCTGGAAGCAGCGCTGACGATCGCAAATCGAGTAGCTGTGTTTCATTCCGGTACTACGGTGGAAATAGCTCCATCGACAGACTTTGAGGGGAAGGGCGAGCGTCTTCGCCACCCGTACACCCAGGCTTTATGGAATGCATTGCCACAGAATGATTTTTCTGTCCTGCAAGGAAGTTCCGGTGGGCGGGGGGAGTCACTCTCTAGCAATGGTTGTGTTTATACAGATAAATGTGCTAAGGCGACAAAAGAATGCAGTCAGACGTTTCCGGAATTACGTCCCTTACGCAATGGAATGGTGAGATGTATTCATGGAACTTGAGGCTAGAAACATAAGCAAGCATTACGGGAAAGAACAGTGGTTATTTCGTCATGCAACGGTCCAAGTCCACACAGGCGAAGTGGTTGGGATAGTGGGTCCAAGTGGATGCGGTAAAACAACCTTCTGCCGCATTCTTGCAGGCTACGAAGCGGGGACGGAAGGTGACGTACGATTGAACGGACAAGCGCTGCCTAGCCAGGGTTATCGACCGGTTCAACTTATCTTTCAGCATCCGGAACAGGCCATAAATCCACGTTGGAAAATCGATCGAATCCTCAATGAGGGTTGGAAGCCAGACGAGGAATTGCTTGATTCATTGGAAATCAATCAGCGCTGGCTGAAACGTTGGCCTTCTGAGCTTTCCGGAGGGGAATTACAGCGCATTTGTATCGCACGTGCGCTTGCTCCGCAGACCCAATTTTTTGTGGCCGATGAGATGACAACGATGCTGGATGCCATTACACAAGCACAGATTTGGCGAACGGTTCTTGACATCTCTGAGAAACGTTCTATGGGATTGCTGATCGTTAGCCATGACAGACATCTTATCCACCGTATATGCACTAGAGTCGTAGATTTCACTCAATTTATTACAAGCTGAATGGGTGACGAAATGAGAAATAATTGGAAACGAATTGTATTCATTCTTTTGGCGTATGTCGTACTCGCTGGACATACCTCTTGTGAAGATGTAAAGGAACGCCCGGGACAAATAAAGAAACGCCCGGAACAAATAGAGATAGAGGCTTTGCACGCTGTAGAGTACTCTGAGACCAAGATTTCCATTCGAAGTCATCCGGATTATGTAGAAGAGGAGGAACAATAACGTGGATGTTGTATTGCACGAAGGTTATCACGGTATTCTAACTCGTCATCATCATAAGAAAAATAGTCCCAGGGGAAATTACCAACCGTTAGGCGGTGGGCAAGATCCAGATGATGATGATGCTTACGATTCGGATGAGCCTAAGAGAAGTAAGGCGGGAAAAAATGTTATCAAGAAAATCATCACAGCGGGTATCGTGATCATTTCCTTAGGTTGTTACGTGGTATGGGAGATTAAACAGCTATGAACACGGATCAGATTCGAAAAGTTTATATTTGGCTTTTGCCGGTCATGGTCGGGTTTGCTTTATTGCTTTCCTATATTCCAGGTTTTGAAAACATAGCAGGATTCACCCCGGCTTTCTACGCGATGCTGTTAGGAGGCGGCATTATCGCATACCGCGCGATTATGGCCATTCTAGACACGCGCACGATAACGGCTGGAACTCTAGTTGTCATTACAATGGCAGGTTGCGCGTATCTCGGATTTTACAAAGCAGCAGCGCTTGTTGCTCTAATGATGCTTATCGGTGAGCTTCTGGAAGAAATTACGCTCCATAAAACGAGACAATCATTTGATGATTTGCTCGCGATGGTTCCTAACGATGCTACGGTGTGGAGAAATCATTCGTGGGAGCGTGTGCCTACCGATATGCTTGAGCTAGGTGATCGCGTACTCGTCAAGTCAGGGGAACGCGTTCCTGCAGACGGTGTCGTCGTAACGGGAAGCGCCTCAGTTAACGAGTCTGCCTTGACCGGTGAGCCTATGCCTCAAGATAAGTTTAAAGGCAGCACGGTTTTCCAAGGAACGATCAACGAATTCGGGTCTATGGAGTTTACGGTTCAAAAGACTGGCGACCATACCACGATGGGGAAAATCATAACGACTGTGTTTGAGGCGCAAGATACGAAAGGCTCGATGCAGCGGCTAGCCGACCGGTTTGCAGGGTATTTTACTCCCTTAATTCTTGGTATTGCTACACTAACTTGGCTAATAACCGATGACCTGGTCCGAACGATGACTGTGCTGGTGATCGCTTGTCCCTGTGCGCTTGTCCTAGCAACGCCTACGGCAGTTGTCGCCAGCGTTGGGAACGTAGCAAAGCGCGGCGTGCTCGTGAAGGGTGGGCGTGCGATGGAGGCGCTGTCTAAAGTCACTACTGTTTGTTTTGATAAAACAGGTACGCTTACTGAGGGGAAACCCAAGTTGAAACGGATTGTTCCTTTTGGAAAATACACGGAAGCTGAGCTGCTTCGTTATGCGGAAGGAGCTGAGCGTTATTCCGAGCATCCGATCGGTCATACGATACTAGAATACGCTAGAACCATTGGCTTCGTTTGTGCCGAAGAGCCTCAGGATTTTGCTCAAGAAGTTGGGATAGGCGTGCGAGCGAAGATCGCGGGCAAACTGGTTTGGGTAGGCAATGAAAGACTGCTGGAGCAAACAAACGGGATTTCGGAAGAAGCCAAAAACTTTTTTCAAAAACATAGTAGCGAAACCGCCTTATTGGTTATTGTAAACGGAACTGCCATCGGAGGCCTCGTCGTAGGTGACGTGGTAAGAGAAGGAGCCGATAAAGTCATTGATGAAATTCGTAGACTTGGTGTCGCGAGGGTCGTTCTGTTAACCGGCGATAGTGAAGGGGCGGCTGCGGCATTAAACAGAGAGTTAAAAATGGATGAAGTTCATGCTCGTCTCTTACCTAACGATAAGCTTGCATTGATACAGCGATACCAAAGGGAGGGTCACACGGTAGCCATGGTTGGCGAAGGGATCAATGACGCTCCCGCGCTCATGGCTGCAGATGTTGGTATTGCGATGGGAGCAGCCGGGACGGATCTTGCTATTCAATCCTCACAGGTTGCTCTAATGGGCGATCGTTTAGAGAAGCTGCCTGAGGTCATGCAAATCAGTCGTAAAACGATGTTTATTGTCCGTCAAAATATATGGATCTTTGCTGTTGCGTTTAATATAGTGGGTATCTTGCTTGCAGCAGCCGGGGTCATCGATCCGGTTGTTGGAGCGGCCATCCATAATGTAGCTTCTCTATTTGTAGTCATTAACTCTGCCAGATTAATTCGATACGGCGTGAAAAATACTTCAGAGAACAAACGCGTAACACAGCGAGAGAAACGAACGGTGATTTGAATTCCAATATGTAATTTTATCCTATGATTCTAAGGTGACCGGCGAGGCTGGGAAGAAAGAAACGGTAAATTTCGCTTGAATTCAGTCGTGAGCGCCGATTTTCTGTCCGTGGAACAATGAGAATAAAACGGCCGCTGTTCGCATCGTTAGCGACAGGACCGTTTTTTTTGTTTTCTTAGGCTAGTTTCGATTTGCTTGATCCGCAGTTTGGAGGGGCCGGACTACTTCACAAAATAAGAAATTTTATACATTTGTCTGAGATCATCAATACGGAGACTGCCCATAAGTCTTTTATTGAAAGTGGGCAAACGATCTGCTCCTTTTTTTACAGACTCTTAGAAACAACACTATGAGAAGTTCCAATAAACTAGATCGTTTAATATTTGGCTCGCTGACCATTTCTAAGATAATCAATATCTTCACCTTGAATCGTCAAACTCTTTTCTTACTTTTTTACAATTTAAAACCACACTTACAATACAGGATATCACGTTTTGTCTATAATAAACTCATAACTAAAATACAAGGAGTGAACAAGTATGATGTTAAAAATGATGGATCCTGTAATTATGATGTTGGTACTGCGCAAAACGGTAAATGATGATGCGGAGCAAAATCACAAATGCAACTCGCAGAAAAAACAACGCACTAAGGGGATATGGCGTAAGTTCTATCGTAATTCGTAACTTGGCAGACAACAAAAGAAGGAATGAGTCGAAATTGAATACGAAAACAATAGAGACTCTTTCAAGAGTCTCTATTTACATTAATATTATGATGACTAGGAATTCAGTTATCAGGCACTAATAGAAGCAGATCTAGCGCTACAGTGTATATCGCTGCAAAGATTCGGTAATCTTTGCAACCATTTTCATATAAAAATCAATCTTGTAATTGTTTATTGTATAATTCGCTATTATCCCAAACCAAAATCCCAACCTTTTTTAAAGTCATGTAATCTATATCTTTCTCTGTGGGGTATGTTTGCAATGAAACTAAATTGATTTTACTTTCATCCATGCCTGCTATACGATAAACTACTATTTCATTACTTTTAATTTTTAATATCAAATCATACATTCTAAAATCCGTTCTTTCTGGCATATCTCCAACAATATGCTCAGCAAAACTCTTTAAATCTATCCACGAAATAACAGAGCGATGGATACCTGACCCCCATGAATATGCATAAACTAAATCCAAAGTTCCATCCTTATTGACATCGTAAGGCACTGCACTTGTTACACCAAGACCACCAAATCCATTACCTATATGAACAGCTTTTTGATTTGTTATGATAAATGTTTCCGAGCTTAAATCCTTAAAAAGCTGAAGCTTTGTTTTATCCCAAATATCAGAGGGAGTAATTTCAATAAGATCATTTTCCATATTACTCGATTGAGAAAAATCTTGAGTTGCTAAAATTAGTTTCTTTGCTTCTTCAATTGATATCTTCTTTTTTTCATCCTCGATTGATTTCTCATTGGAATCACAAGCCGAAAATAGAAGGCATACAGTCAAAATGGTTAAAAGTCTCATTAGTAACTTATATATCATTTAAATTCCACTTCCAAAACATAAAATATCTTCGGCACTTATATCATCAATACATGGGATACCCCTAGTAAAAAATTTCATAATTGTAGTATTCGCTGATTGATTAAACTATCCTGCCCGTTCGTATAGCTAATAAAATGAGCAGACCGCTGCAGCACCTGCTCATTCATGTGTATTATTGAACTATCGTTCGCGGTTAGTTGAACCGTGAATTACGATATAATCTCGATACTAACGTTTTCCGCTGAGATGGTGAATTCCATTAATGGCCCATCAAATAACACATGAAGTTCAAAACCGCTTTCTGTGAGGTATACTTCATCATAAAGCCAGCAGCTACCTACGCTTAATTTTGTAGGGTGAATATTCTCTACTCCCGTAAACGTTAGCCTGACATCCGTTAAATAATGATAGCCGCCTCTGCAATCCAAAGTCATGATAAACGTGTCCTTCGAAGGGATCTCAATCGAAGTTACTTGGGCATCATGTAATGACTTTTCAATCAATTGTATAACATTTTCAGGGAGTGAGCCTTTTATGGAGTCGTAGTAGTTACGGTACATAACCCCGATTGCTTTCGTTCGCTCATCATACTCCATTTTCCATTGGTCAGCCATTTTTCTAAGTTCATCTGAAGGAAATTGTGAGTTAATCGTTCCGTCTTGTATATAGGGATGAAAGAATTCCGGGAGATATTTTAGCAAGTCTTCTTTTTTATCCTCCAAATTGTTCCTACAAATTTCTTCGAAGTTCAAATTCTCGGATACATACCAAGCAATGTCGTCTTCCCAATCTTTCTTCGTTTCGGGGAAAACCAAATATCCTCTTATCTGCATTTCTTCGTACAACTCTTTAGTAAAATATTTCATTCTTTCCTCCTAATCTCATTTTGCTGACTCACTAAGTATACGGCTTATAAATATCTTTTGTTGCGCTAAACTGCCCGTTAGAACGGCTGAATTTTCAGCCGTACGGTGGGATAATGTTCTCTTATAATTCCCACATCATAGTCATTCAATAAAACTATTAGGCTGCTGGGTTTCTCTTGTTTTCTCACCCTATTTTATGTTAGCAGGCAGTTTGATTATTTCGACTTTTCAGAATTCAATAGATTGTACAGTTCCATTTTATGGTATAATTTATAGTAGAGGTCATAATATAGGGGCTGAATAAAAATGATAGGGAATACGAAAGAGAAAGAGCGGACTATATTTGATCATATTGGAAATACGATCAAGACAGAAGATCGAGAGATTCGAATTGTTGCCAAGTATGAGGAACCTCTAGTCGTCATACTAGGGAATGTGCTTAGCGATCAGGAATGCGATGAGCTAATTAAACATTCTAGGGAACAATTGCAACGTTCAAAAATAGGCGGAGATCGTGTAGTCAATCAAATTAGAACGAGCAGCGGGGTGTTCCCTGAAGAGAATGAGATGACTGCTAGAATCGAGAAGCGATTCTCTCAAATTATGAATATTCCTATCAAACATGGTGATGGCTTGCAAGTTCTGCTGTATACCCCTGGCCAAGAGTATCAACCTCATTATGATTTTTTCGCAGAAACGAGCCGAGCAAGTGCAAACAATCGAATTAGTACGCTTGTGATGTATTTGAATGATGTGGAGGAAGGCGGAGAAACGTCGTTTCCCATGCTTAATCTTTCTGTATCTCCTAACAAAGGTATGGCGGTCTACTTCGAATATTTTTACAATAATCATGAAATAAACGATTTCACCTTGCATGCTGGTACACCAGTGATCAAAGGGGAGAAGTGGGTTGCAACAATGTGGATGAGAAGACAAGCTCTGCGTTCATCCTAAAGACTATAGATAAAACAAAGTGGCTAAGCCCTAATCGTTACTAACAAGCATCCTTTTTAAGGTACGCTTGCTGGCTGGACGGTTAGGACTTAGCCGTTTTTCGTTGTATTGCTTTATTTAAAATGGGCTCATGCCTGCAGTATCTAATTTCTCTCCTGTAATCATAATTCCCATTCTCGAGGTAATGTCTCGATAATGACCGATACGGCGAGCAATAATAAGCTAGTTTCTTATATGATTACACTACTTATTTATTTGGAGCTTAGCGTCACTTTATCTGCAACTGCCCAGCTGCCTACCGGTGTGATTTCGTAATCAACGCCCGTTGCAAGCTTCCCGCTGTTTTGCAATTCGAACACGCCAACCGCACCTTTGCGAGTTTGTACTTTGTATTGCGCAGTCAGCGTCGTGCCGTCCGAGCCTTTCAATTGAATGGAACGGTAAGCGAACAATTCATCCATTGGATCGGCAGTCAGTGTGACGTTAAGCGTCACCGCATCGACTTTGGATACGGATGCGATAGTAAGCGGCGAGATGGTTTGTGCGGTAAAAGTATTATTTTCAAGCTCAAACCAGTCCGAGGTTACTGTATATTTCTTGCCCGGCTGCAGGGAAGTGCCTGCCGGAAGTCTGAATTTCGGCTCCTGCTTGCCATCCGTTGATTGCGTGAATCCAACATAACCAACTGTAATGGGTTCTCCGCCTTCTGGAGTCAGGATTGCCTGCCTTGTAGCAAGCGATGAAATCACCTGCATAGTTTGTCCATTATATTGGTTATTCTCATCCAGTACGATCGCGTTTGCCCCGCGGCCGCCAGCATAAGCGGAGATGAGGTAACCGTAATCGACTACGCCTTCTGAGCGGAAGGAGTCAACCTCGAAAGTATCTGAAGTGACTTGACGCACATCGTTAAGGCGAATCATCTCCTTACTTGCTGCTGCGGAGTGTGTTTTCTTACCTTTATAGTTCGTCGTATAAGTTGTTCCTGGCGTCATGGTTTGCACGGGAACGATATAAGTGGCAATAGATCCTGTTTTTAGGCGCGGCTGATTCACCAGCTTCAAATTATGGTCGAAAGCAAAATTAGCATTAGCTGCTGCGGTTGTCTCATCTTCCAAAGTAAGCGGTGCGGTGAACGTCACTTCAAAAGTGATTTTGTTCAATGCTTTAATCGATACGATCTCAGCAGATGCGGAACGTATAGCTTTCTCTGACAGCACTAGAAGCTGCGCGGTTTCACCGCGAGTAATTTTATCGTTACTGATCTTGAAGCCTTCCATCCAATATTGAACGGATTTCAAATCACGCTGCAAAGCTTTCGCGATCATTTGAGCGGCATCGGCGCTTGTAGCTGGCTTATTCGCTTGGAATTTATCTGCATTGTCAATAAGTCCGTTAGCTGCTGCAGTATCGACATAAGATGTATACCATTTGTCTTTCTTGCCTTCACTTTGCTGTGCCTCATTGCTTTGATCCAGATTAAGCGCAAGTACGATCATTTTGATTAGCTCGGCGTTCGTTACATGATTTTCGGCTCTCATTTTTCCGTCTTCATAGCCTTTAAGAACACCTTGGCTAACTAATTGTTGAATGGCCTGTTCAGCTTGTTGATTGAAACTCGTTACAGCCGATTGCTGAATATTAGATACAGGTGCCAATGATGCCGCCTGTGCTTGGAATGGGAGCAGTGCGCCTCCGCCTA
Organism: Paenibacillus sp. J22P15; assembly: GCF_056269345.1. NCBI lineage: Bacteria > Bacillati > Bacillota > Bacilli > Caryophanales > Paenibacillaceae > Paenibacillus > Paenibacillus sp. J22P15. The sequence continues at coordinate 50,092 of NZ_JBWDNT010000018.1, read as the reverse complement.
TAAGTGCAGTAAGAGCTACGATAGCCGCTTTCTGATTAATCTTCTTCATGGTTCACTTTCCTCTCGGTTTAAAGTGGTGTTTCGTTCATAAGTTCATCATAAACGACCACTCTAAATCCGCTGATAAGAAAGTATAAACAATTTATAAACAGAAGGATAACTTTTTTCATAGGTAATAAATGAGGCGTTAGATCGTGAATCGATAGCCCGCGCCCCAGACAGTTTCAATAAACTGCGGATTAGATGGATCTGCTTCGATCTTCTCCCGAATTCGCGATATATGAACGGTCACTGTCGCGATCTCCCCATTCGATTCCAACCCCCAAATCCGCTCGAAAAGCTGATCTTTATTGAATACACGATTGGGATTCTCCGCCATGAATACGAGCACTTCGAGCTCTTTTGTCGTGAGCATCACTTCTTTACCATGAACGAATACACGATGGGAGGACTTGTTAATTGACAGCTCTCGAATGACGAGGGTGTCAGATTCCTTGACCTTATTGCCTCCTGTAAAACGTTCATACCGCGCGATATGCGCTTTCGCTCTAGCTACCAGCTCGTTCGGACTAAACGGCTTCGTGACAAAGTCATCAGCACCAAGACCAAAACCGCGAATTTTATCAATCTCTTCGTTTTTGGCTGACACAATCAAGATAGGCACGTCCAGCTGATCGCGGATTTGCTTACATATCTCGAACCCGTCCACTCCGGGCAGCTGAAGATCAAGAATAATGAGGTTATGTCCACCTCCGAGTGCTTTAGCGAGTCCTTCTTGTCCATCGTGACTGAGCTCAACCTCGTAGTCATGCAGAATAAAGTAATCTCTCTGCAGCTCCGCAATGTAGGGGTCATCTTCAATTATTAAAATTCGTTTCATCCAGCATCACCGACGATCTACAAATATTTTTAATGTAAAAGAAACACTTGTCCCTTGACCCTGAACACTTACCGCCCAGATCGTTCCCCCATGGCCTTCGATAATTTGCTGGGCAATGGCTAGCCCAAGCCCGCTGCCTCCCGAGGCTTGACTCCGTGAAGGCTCCTCCCTGTAAAAACGTTCGAAGATATGCGGCAAGGAATCACGATGAATACCGGGACCGTTATCTGCAATTTTTACGATGGCATATTCCTCTTGTCGTTCAATCCCAATTGTCAGCTGCTTAGGGTCCTGATGCATATATTTGAGACAGTTATCGAGCAGATTCATGATTACTCGCTTCAGCTTCTCACGATCAGCAAGTACGAATAACGGCACCGAATGCTCCTCATCCCACTGTACTTTGACCACTTGGTTATCGAATTCGATGGCTAATTCGTCCACAATCCGATGAAGAAATGGACTCAGCTCCACCTGCTCGAATGAAAAGGGTTCTTTATTCAAGTCGAGCTTCGAATAGAGCAGCAGCTCATCCACAAGTCGTTCCATGTCTGTCGCTCGCGTATGAATCGCGCCTACATACTTGTTCAGCTTCTCTTCTGTATTGGTTACGCCGTCCCGTATGCCTTCAGCATATCCTTTAATCGTCGTAATAGGTGTCCGCAAATCATGAGAGATATTCGATAACAACTGCTTGCGATTCTCTTCGTAATGGAGCTGAAGCTGAATGGAATCGAACAATTGCTGACGCATTTGATCAAAGGTTTGAACGAGCTGACCGACCTCATCACGAGAGGTTGCATGCAGCTCGAACGTTAGGTCTCCATCCTTAATATGCTCAGCGGATTGTCTCAGCTTATCAAGGGGGTGAATGATTTTACGAGTCACATATCGATAAAGCAAAAATCCGGTTAGTAATAAGATAGCAACGAATATGATGATTAAAATAGGAAGCAGCGTTCGAACCAGTTCGGCGAACGGGCTTCTCTCTCGAATGACGAAGACGCTGCCTTTCTCACCCGTCTCAGGCGAGAAGTAGAAATCGAATTTAGCATAGGAGAAAAAGCGGCTTCCCGCATTCATGGTATTACGAATAGAATTATTGCCCATATCATAGTTGGGCAGGCTAGCTGTGAGATCCACGCCATTTAAAGTGGACGCTGCATATATAATTTTATTATTTTCGCGAACAACGAGTCCTGCCTGCACCATCTTCAATTGATAATCATATTCCGCCAGCAGAATCGGATCCTTTAATCGTTCCGGGTCATGCTTGGCCAAATATTTCATATCCATAAATAGCGTTTCCTCTTCCTCAGAGAGCGGGTGGAGGGAATAATGAATATTGTAGAAGCTGCTAATGCTGCGAAAATCGCCTGTTACTGCAACGGATAGCAGATAGGCAGTCAGTACAAATAGAATAACGGAGACGACAACTACCGATGTGAATGAAAGCAGCAGCCTGAATCGAATTGACATCTTCCACCCCTTCCTGCCTTATTGCACCAGCTAACGAATTGGTTTTATTGTGCGCTTTAATGATGAATTGTAGTTTAGTTTGCCAATTGTCGCAACAGGATTATCAACTTTCTATTATCGATAGTGAAATCAACAGTCCAGCTCTCAGCTATTTATCTCCTTCATCAGATCGATGAAGTGTTGTGCTGTCTTTGTTAAATAACGATCCTTAAGCCAAATTAATCCGGTTGAAAATATGAGCTGACTGTCTGTGATGGCAAAGGATTGAATATCATAACCACGATGCAGCTTCAGAAGAGATTCCGGCACGATCGTTGTCCCGTCTCCGGAGGATACCCATTCCATTAACGTTACCATATCCGAGCATTCCCCGATCACATTCGGACGCAAGCCGCGTTCAGTGAATTGATCAATAATGCTCTGATACAGTCCATGGCCTTCTGTACTGGGCAAAATGAGCGGATAACGCTGGATATCAGCGTAAGTGAATGATTGTGAATCCGGTATGAATGTTTTGGCGGTTACAAAGTGAAATGGCTCAGATTGAAGCTTTAGCACTTCAAAATCATTTAGTTCCATTGGCAGCCGTACGATCGCAAGCTCGATGGACCGCTCTCTGAGGAGACGAAGAAGCTGTGCCGATTCATTTTGCTGTATTTTATAGGTGACCCCAGGATAGCGAGTCTTAAATGTGCGTAATTGCAGGGGCAATGAGGCTGAGGATAATGTGTTAACACCAATCATCAATTTCCCTCGTGTACCCAAACCAATTTTTTTTACTTCGATTTCGGTTTCTTCGAGGAGCTTGGTCAAATGAAGGGCATGTTTGTATAACGCTTGTCCTGCGTCGGTCAGTTCCAAGGCTTTGCCGTTTCGGATGACAAGCAGAACTCCGAGTTCTTGCTCCAAACCTTTCAATTGCTGCCCAAGCGGGGGCTGCGTCATGTGCAATCTTTGGGCGGCAGCAGTAATTTGTTTCTCTTCCGCGATAGCAATGAAATAACGAAGCTGGCGAATATCCATCGAGCAAATAGCCTCCTATTCGAATGATAAAAGTATGAAAAATGAATTTTTTAAATATTTTTCGTTTGTTGGTGGCTATGATACCATAGAAATAGTTTCTGAAGGAAGAGGTAACCGAAAATGCGAGTTATTATGATATTCGTCATTATTTTGCTAGTGACAGGGTGTCAACAGCAAGCCAATCTTACGGAAGAGGATGTGACTTCATTGAAAGTATCGATTATACGGGCAGCTGAAAGTGGAGATACAGATAAAGTTTTACAAATGATCAAAGATGGAGCAGATATTAACGCCAAAGATGCTGGGGGAAGAACTCCGATTTTAGCCGCTACACATGGCAATAAAGCGGATACAGTTAGAGCGTTAATTGAAGCTGGAGCTGATATTCATTTGCAAGATAACAAGCTGGATAATCCTTTCTTATATGCAGGAGCGGAAGGAATGCTTGAAATCGTAAAGCTCTTGATCGATGCTGGCGCAGATCCTGCAATTACGAATCGTTTTGGAGGAACAGCACTCATTCCTGCTTCTGAGCATGGCTATGTTGAAGTGGTTAAGGAGCTGCTTACTCGATCGAAAGTCGATGTAAATCACGTCAACAATCTAGGATGGACGGCATTAATGGAAGCAATCATATTAAATAATGGCGGGAAAAACCAACAGCAGGTTATACAGCTGCTCATTGAACATGGGGCGGATGTGACTATTCCGGATAATAATGGGGTCACTCCATTAGAGCATGCGAAAGCTAATCATTTTACAGCCATTGAGCGTATGTTAGTAGATGCTGGAGCTTAAGCACGGGAGAGATGGAGCCGTTTCAAAAAGGGTAAACTTTTTGAGTTAATTACGATTGAATCGCTTTGAACGATCACGAAAACGGCCATGCGGGTCTAAGCCCGCATGGCCGTTTTTGGATTTCTATCGATCACTAGTTTCTTCAGCAGACTCCTATCACCTAGCGTGCTCTGAGCCGCTCGCGCCGTAGCAGGTAGATGAAGTAAGGCGCGCCGATGACGGCTGTCGTGATGCCGACGGGCACCTCGCGCGGAATGATGAGCACGCGGCCGGCGATATCGCCGATTAGCATGAGATCGGCCCCGATGAGCGCGGCCAGCGGCAGCAGCCATTGATGGCGCCCTCCGACGAGCAGCCTCGCGATATGCGGGGCGATCAAGCCGACGAAGCCGATCGAGCCGACGGCGGCGACGGAGCTGCCAGTCAAGGCTACGGCGAGGAGCAGCAGCAGGAGACGCTGCTTCGGGACGTTCAAGCCGAGCCCGGAGCTGCCTTCGTCGCCGAGCTGAAGGATATTCAGCTTGCCGTAATTCAGCCAAGCTACCGGAAGCAGAATCGCGATCCATGGCAGCAGCAGCATGACATGATCCCAGCCGCGGGCCCATAAGCTTCCGGACATCCACAACAACGCCATATTGACGTCGGACGGGTGCTTCACGAGAAGGTATTGAATGCCCGCTTGGAACACGGCTCCGACCGCCACGCCTACGAGCGCGAAGGAAGCCGGCGACAGCGTCATTCGTCTGCTGAGCAGCACGAGAATGAGCAAAGCGATGAATGCGCCGGCGAATGCTGCAACGGGCAGTACGTAGCTTGGCGCTCCCGGGAAGAGGAAGATGACGATGGTCGCTGTGAAGCCGGCCCCCTTCGTAATGCCGATCACGTCTGGACTTGCAAGCGGATTGCGGACGACGCTCTGCAGGATGGCGCCTGCTGCTGCCAAGCCGAACCCGGCGAGCGCCGCGACGATGACGCGCGGTAGACGGTACTGCAGCACGATATAAGAGGCCGAAGAGTCTTGCAGCGTCAGGCTCGCCCATAGCTCGTGAAGCGGGACTGGGACTGCGCCCACCCGCAGCGACACTGCCGCTAGCACAAGTAACAGAAGGAACGAGGTCAGGATGGCGATCCATTGTTTCATGCGGCATTCCTCCTTTGCTTGCGGGCCAGGTAGATGAAGAACGGACCCCCGAGCGCTGCGGTGACGATTCCGACCGGCGATTCGAACGGGTAGGCGATCAGCTTGCTGAGCAGGTCCGCGTACACGAGCAGGCATGCACCGAGCAGCGCGGTCAAAGGTACGAGCAGCGTGAGCTTCCCTCCGATCAAGTAACGCGCCATATGCGGTACGATCAAGCAGACGAAGCTGATTGGTCCGCAGATGGCAACGGCAGAGCCGGACAGCGCGATGACGAGCAGAACAGCGATGCATCGGACGAACGCGACGCGTCCGCCGAGGCCAGCCGCTACCGCGTCATCCATGAACAGCAGCCGGAACGAAGGAATCATCGAGATGAGTACGGCAAGGCTTATGATCGTAATGGGAAGCAGCGTCGCGACGTCTTTCCACACCGCGCCGCTTGTCGATCCGACGAGCCAGAACATCATACTGTCCGTGGATTGCTGGTTCAGAATCATCATGCCTTCGGTCAGCGATGATAGCAGGAAGTGAACGGCAATGCCGGCAAGCGCAAGCTGGATATGCTGCTTCTGCCGCTGCGTCCCTGCAAGCGCCCAGACGAGAAGGGCGCCGAGCGCCGCGCCGGCGAAGGCGAATGCGACGGTGCCGAAGAGGGACAGGCCGTTCACGAGTACAAGTGCCGTGACAACTGCCAGCGATGCACCGGCATTGATGCCGAATATATGCGGCGAAGCAAGCGGGTTGCGGGTCGCAAGCTGCGTCAGCAGACCGGCAAGCGCCAAGTGGACGCCGACAATAATAGCCGTTATCGTTCGCGGCATGCGCAGCGTCTGGATATAGAGATGGGCTTTATCGTTGCCTTGGAACGATACGGCTTCATACAGCGTCCGCCACGAGACATGAGCTTGTCCCCACTTCAAATTGCCGATGATTCCGAGCAGGAGCGCGAGAAAGAAAAAAAGGAAGAGCAGAAGCGCCGGGCGCTTCTGCTTTACAAATACATGCTGTGCTGAATCTGTCATTCGAGTCTACTCTCCCAGGTTGGCAACCAAGTCTTGGATAATGTGCTCGGAGCTGAGCAGTCCGCGGGACAGCGCCCAATTGCGGCGTTCAACCTTAAATACTTTGTCGTTAGCTACAGCATCGATTTTGTTCCATAGCGGGTTTTTCTCCCACTCGTTAATAATGGTTACTTCCTCCGTTGGCAGCAGGAAGATCGTTTGCGGGTTCGTCTCTACCAGCTGCTCTAGGCTAAGCTGCGGGTAAGACTCTTCGTTTTTGACCGGATCGTTGAAGCCGAGCGAAGTCAAGAACGAGCCGACGTAGGAGTGGTCGGAATGAGCGAAGAACCCTTTGGGATTAACGACCGCAGGCAAAATTGAAATGTCGGCGCTCTTGATCTTAGCCTTTGCCTCTTCGATCTTCTGCTTGTGCTCCTCCAGACGTTTCTGGCCTTCCGCTTCCTTGCCGACTGCCTTCGCAATGACCGAGTAGTTGCTCAGCATAGTGTCGTAGTCAGCGAGATGGTCATTTAGAACGAGCGTTGGCGCAATGCCATTCAGCTGCTCATATACGTTTTTGTGATGGTTCAAATCGGCAATGATCAGGTCAGGCTGCAGCGAGCTGATCAACTCGATGTTCGGCTCGTAACGCGAACCGACGGACGTATAGTTGCCGAGCTTGTCTTTCACTTCGTCCATCAGGAGTCCAGCATCGCCGTCATCGGCTACGCCGATAGGCTGAACGCCGAGCGTAGTCAGAGCATCGGCATAGCTGAATTCCATAACGAGGATGCGCTCAGGCACATTGTCGAGCTCGATCTTGCCAAGCTCATGCTCGATAACGATGTTTTCGGACGGGGCAGCGGACGGCGATGTGGAAGCCTCTCCGCTTGCAGCAGGAGCGTTGCTATTGGAATTGCCGCAAGCCACAAGGGCGAGGGCTAATATTCCGATCAGAGCAGGGGTAACGATTTTTTTCAAATGCAGACGAAGCATAGTGGTTTTTCCTCCCGCGAATCAATGATTATGATAATTATTATCAATAGAACTTATTGTAAGGGGTGAGAAGCCGTTCGACCATATCTTATTTTAAGAAAAAGCATGTCTTATTTTAAGATTTGTGGACGATGCTCTTTCTGGTAGGCTGACGGTGAAATGCCGGTCTCCAGCTTGAACATTCGGCTGAAGTAGAAATAGTCGGAGAATCCGACCTTGCCGGCGACTTCCTTGGCGGAGAGAGAGGTTTGCTCGAATAGCTGCTTCGCTTTGTCGATGCGCAAGCTGCGCAAATAGACCGTCATTGTGAGGCCTGTTATTTTTTTGAACATGACGGTGTAATGACCTTCGCTCATTCCGGCGCGTCTGGCCAGCATGGGAAGAGAAAGCGGGAGCATGTAATGTTCATTGAGATACGAAACGGTTTCTTCGATGGATCGAGCGGTCGATGGGACCGGCGGCTTCAGGACGGACTCCCGTAAATAAATATATAAAATACGCTCCAGCATCAGTCGTCTGCGGAACAGGTAAGCTGCTTCTTCATTCGATTCGAACTCCCTATCCTCATTCTTGTTATCCATTATGTCTTGTTGGCGCAGCAGTTCGTCGACCATATAATGAATTTTTTCTTCGCTGAACGTGCGGAGCGGACCACTCAAATCCCAGACGGAGCCCTGCGGCTTCAGATGGTATTGAAGCACGACATATTCCGCTTCCTTCGTGCGCGGGATATCGATTTGGAACGGCGCGTGGTCAGGGTGGCAGGCAAAGCCCTGCGAGCATATGACAGGCGCACCGCTGGAAGCGGTAATCGTGACGTGACCGCGCCTTACGATGACAATGGCATAGCTTTCGGTTGGAAATGTGAGAGTTTGTGTGGAGCGGGATGTCCGAACTTCCTCAAGGCACGGGATGACGGAATTTAGTTGATGAAAATCCATTTTGAGCACACAGTCCTTTCAAGGAAATTCGAGAGTCGCTATCTCTTTATTATACATGGACGGATGCGAGGAGAAAGGGGGTTGACGTTGCGAATCTTACAACATTGTAAGGTAAATAAAGGGTGTTGTAATCAGAAACGATTGATTCGGCTGCCTTGTTTATTTTAAACTAGTATAGGGCTGGAAAGCCGCTGGCAGTATATCATTCCGCTCTAGATTGATTCAGGAAGGTGGATCTACAGTTATGCAAGATTTTATTAACGCGATTATATTAGGTATTATCGAAGGTCTCACCGAGTTTTTGCCCGTGTCTTCGACGGGGCATTTGATCTTGGCCGGCGATCTGCTAGGTTTTGAGGGAGATGCGGCGAAGACGTTCAAAATCGTCATTCAATTAGGTGCCGTAATGGCCGTCCTCATTCTGTATTGGAAGAGATATATGGTTATCTTGAAAGACCTGATGAGCTTCAACTTTAAGGCAAAAAACAAGCTGAACGCCATCCATATGGTTCTTGCCATGATTCCGGCTTTGGTTGTGTACCTGCTCTTTAACGACTATATCAAAAGCGTATTGTTTGGATCCGAGTCGGTGCTCATCAGCTTGATTCTCGGCGGCATCCTAATGATCGTAGCGGCAAGGACCAAGCGGAAGGTAACTGCGGAGGAAACGGACAGCATTTCTTACAAGCAAGCGTTTGGCATCGGTATGTTCCAATGTTTGGCCCTGTGGCCGGGCTTCTCCCGGTCGGGCGCGACGATATCGGGCGGCTTGCTGCTCGGCACGAGCCAGAAGGCGGCGGCGGACTTTACGTTTATGATCTCCGTTCCGGTCATGTTGGGCGCGACGGTGCTGGATCTGTACGACAGCCGCAACCTGCTCACTTCGGATGATTTGGTCTTGTTCCTAATCGGTTTCATCGCCGCTTTCATCGTGGCTATGATTGCTGTCGTGACGTTCCTTAACCTCATCAAACGTCTGCGTCTCGAATGGTTTGCGATTTATCGGTTTGCATTGGCGGCGTTGTTTTACTTTTTTGTTATTCGATAGAAGGCGAATTGGGTTTATAGGGGCTGCCATCTGGCGGTCTCTTTTTGTTGTTAGGGTTCAACCAAACGTAGCAGGTCGAATGATTCTGGAGAAGCGGGCTCGATAGTGTTTCATTCATGGTTTCACTTGTCAGTTGGACGTATACCTGCTATTATCGTAATGACTTATTAAATGTGTTTAATAAGTTGTCGTGATCATAGCAAATGGATCACCAGCCCTCGGATTGAGAGTAGGGATTTCATAAACGAAGAAGCGGCTAACATGAAGGAGCATACGACCTATGGCAACGTTTTTTTTAATTATTATTTATTTGGCGTTTATTAGTTTAGGATTGCCGGATTCATTGCTCGGATCGGCATGGCCTGTGATGAGAACGGATCTGAATGCTTCATTAGGAACTGCTGGAATTATCTCTATGATTATTGCAGGAAGTACGATTGTATCAAGTTTGCTCAGTGGTACTGTGCTGCAACGCTTTGGCACGGGGAAAGTGACATTGGTAAGTTGTATCATGACTGCAGGAGCTTTGCTTGGATTCGCATGGTCTCCATCGTTAGTCTGGTTAATTATCGTCGCGATTCCGCTAGGTATAGGCGCGGGATGTGTAGATGCAGGTTTAAATAACTATGTTGCTGCTCACTACAAAGCTCATCATATGAGCTGGCTGCACTGTTTTTGGGGAGTAGGGGCTACACTAGGCCCAATTATTATGGCTTCGTTTATTTCGGGTGAAAACCTTTGGAGACAGGGCTATCTTACTGTAGCGATTATTCAATTTATTTTGGTCATCATTCTATTTATTTCGCTTCCTTTGTGGGACAAAGTTGCTAAAAGCAGCAATGTGACAAATGTGGTTGCGGCTGATGAGCCGCTTAATCAAGAATTAGAGGAAATCCCGGTGACAACAAAGCCATGGAAAATACAAGGGGTCAAGCTAGCGATGTTAACCTTCTTATTTTATTGTGGAATTGAAGCAAGTATGGGGTTATGGGGAAGCAGCTTTCTCGTAAATATAAAAAACTTACCGGCCGCAACAGCAGCACAATGGGTTTCGTGGTTCTACTTGGGAATTACAGCTGGTCGAATGATTACCGGATTTATTACTTTTAAAGTGAGCAGTCGAATGTTGATTAGGTACGGACAGATTATCGCATTAGCGGGCACAGTATTGCTGGTGCTTCCGTTACCGCAAGTCCTCTCGCTCATTGGATTTGTAGTTGTAGGCTTGGGATTAGCGCCAATCTTTCCATGTATGCTGCATGAAACACCTGCACGGTTCGGGAGAAACAATTCCCAGTCCATCATGGGCTTTCAAATGGCAGCTGCCTACACGGGGAGTACGCTAGTGCCTCCTGCTCTTGGATTGCTTGCAACAAATATAAACATTAGCATTTTTCCGTGGTTTATTACTTTGTTTGCGATTGCGATGCTCTTGTGTACGGAAAAGCTAAACCATTTTCTGAAAAGATTATATGTGCGAATAAATTAGATAAAAAGCTCAGAGCGATGATAAGCATTCATAACGACAGAAAAGAGACCGTCTGGTTCAACCAAACGGAGCAGGTCGAATGATTCTGGAGAAGCGCCAGCGCTCGCCTTTGTTCGCGGATTCCTTCCTCGTCCAATTCAATCCAGGAATCCGCGAACAACAGTGATCGGAAGAACATTCGACTGCGTAGTGAATTTGGGAACCACATTTGTTCTGAATAGAAAGGGGCTGTCCCATCGTCATCTTTGATGACTTTTGAGACAGCCCCTTTTGAGCTTTTGATCATCCTAAAGCAGTTGCACGTTTCTCGCGGAATAACATAAAGAAAAGCATAGAAGCGGTGACATACAATATTCCTGTAATGCTGAACGTAATCGCATACCCCCAATAATAGCCGTAGGTAGCAATGAGATGAGAATGAATAGGCCCCATTGTTGCCCATCCAAGCATAAAGGCTGTCTGCAAGCAGGAATTAGCAAGGCTTTGCCGTTTGACAGAGACCCGGTCGATTAGAATAGCGGACTGCAGCGGATTAGCTGCATTCATAAGTGCTTGTCTGAATAAAAAGCTGATCGAAGCCACGAGCAGTAAATTCGTAAAGCCTGTTAATAGCAGGAATGGCAATGATAATGTTTGGAAAATAACGATTGCTTTCACTTGTCCGACTCGATTAGCGAGTGACGGACCAATGAGCATGGAAATAATGGTCATCACTTGACCTAATGATAGCAGTAAGCCCATTGCACTAAGCGATACTGAGAAACGATTCGTGAAATATAAATTCAAATAAGGAACGACAAGTCCAGATCCGATACCAATCAAAAGCTGTATGGAGGTAAACTTAATAATGAATGAGAGTTCACCGCTTGGTTGTGCCTTCTGAGTTGAAGCAGGCGACTCGTTCGGAACCTCCGCACTAGCCTTCTGGTTACGTGCTGATTCTCTAATGGCCTGTATCGGTAGAAACGCCGCTATAGTTGCCATACTGCCTGCAAGTAAAACTATTTTGAAAGAGAGCAGCTTACTTAAGCCTGCTGCTTGCATAACATCGGCAATGACACCTCCCCCGAGGCTGCCAGCAACCTGAGAAGCGAGCACAAAGGCAGAATAGATGCTGAATATACGTAATCGATCTGCCTTAGCTATATTTTCGGCTAGGAAGGGAATAGCTAGTACTTGAAAGATAGCAGCAAATATGCCTGTCAGAACGGCCATTGTTAGCAGACTGCTCTCTGACTCAAATAAAGAGCGGCCAGCAAGTACTATGCCGCTGCATAGGGCGCCGATTACGAGCAATCTCTTGCGGCTGGCGCGATCACCGAACAAACCAATAGGTATGAAACACAGTGCCGTTGCGAGTGATTGCATACTGACGACTTTTCCACTCATGGCATCGGGGTAACCGAGTTCGTGGATGTATAGGTTGTATAATACTGAAAACATGCCCGTTCCGATTTGATATAACATATTCGCTAGAAAGAATAGACGAATATTTCGGGACCAGCTTTGCCACTCTGTGGCGGTTGATTGAAAAAATTTCATTTAATTGCCTCCTGATGCTGTTCCAAACAACCATACTATTGTAGCAGTCGTAAATCAAGACATGAGAATAATTCCCTTCCCGCTTGCCGTCATGATATGCTTAACATACGAAATTATTAATGAGGTGAGAGATTAATATGCAAACATTTATTATGCTTGGCAGTGTTTTAATGGTTTTGGCGGTCGCTATTGGCGCATTCGGCGCACATATGCTGAAAAGTAGGTTAGCACCCGATAAGCTGAAGGTATATGAGGTAGGTGTACAATACCACATTGCACATGCTTTAGGATTAATTCTAGTTGGGTTGCTGGTTGGTCAATTCCCGGATGCACAAATTATCGTTACTGGAGGCTGGTTTTTGGCAGCGGGAATTATTTTGTTCTCGGGGAGCCTCTATGTACTAAGTGTCGCAAAAGCAAGGTTCCTCGGTCCAATTACGCCGCTGGGCGGACTTTCATTTATGATTGGCTGGGTGCTGATCGCGGTCGGTGTCCTGTAGGAGCATTGTGTTAATCAGAAAAGATCGCCCAACCGTCTAAATTAGAAGGTTGGGCGATCTTTTTATTTCAAAGAATAAGTCCATGTGGACATTTTCTGGGATTCTTCCACATCCTCTTGAATGGTGACAAGCAAGGTGTGATCATTCACCCAGGAAAATTCTAAGATGGTTGCCGACGGATTGATCCCCTCAGGAAGTGATTTAATGTCGGTTACGGTGTTGTTGTTCAGATCTACAATTTTCATATAACGCGCTGTTGACCCGTCCTCAGGGGCATAGAGCATAGCTGCATAGGAAAGATCGGAACTGAAGCTTTGAATACCGCGCATGATGATTCGGTCATCGATTAGATTTGAAAACATGTTATGGATAACACCTTTACCATCCACTTTTGCAATATAAAATTGGCCGCCGCTGCTCAGTTGTGCAGCATACGCAATCAATCCATCCTTCACGCTATAAATAGTGGGTGGTTTACCCTCCAGCTCAACCTCTTCTCCCTTCAAGTTAATTACTACAGGAGTAACGCCGGTATCTTGATATTTCATAGCTATGATAAGATCGGAAGTCAACCATCCTTCTACTTGGTAATCAACATCTCCTGAATGTGTAATCATCGTTTCAACACCGGAAGCAAGGTCATAAACGAATAAAGCGGCTCCTCGGTCTTCAATATTGTTTTTTCTTGAGAAATAAATTAGTTTTGTGCTATCGGGACTCGGCAGTATACCGGCATTCCAATGCACAACGTTCTCCTTATATAAGTCGAATGATTGCTTAACTAATACCTCATAAGTTATTCCGTTAAAGGTACTGGAGGATAGTTGTTCTAGTTGGTTGTTAGAGCGGTTTATTAGCCATAGTCCCTTTTCAGTAGATACAAAATGCTTTTGCCCATCTGGTGTTGCCGCAAACTCTACACGGAAGTTATTATCGCCTTTGGGGAAAATAATGCTTTTGCCGTTAACCTGAATGGTTTGCAGATGAAGCGTTACATCACCATGTTCGGCTGCAACAGTTGTTTCAAATATCTGCGGAGCTATTGGCGAACTGAGGATGCTGCCATTTAAGGTTCTAATCGTCCGAGCGGCCTCGACCATTTCATTCTGCAATTGAACCCAGTTTTCTTTGAGATACCTGCCATCTTGAAGCACGTTATCAACCATGGAGGCATTAGGATCTGCCTTGATGGCCTCTATTTCCTCACGGGTCATCGGCACTGCCGATTCATCAACAAGTGATAACAACGCTTCTGCATAATCACTGTCTTGAGGGATGCTGAACAAAACGGGATGTTCTGTGTCTCTGTGCAGCAATTCATAATATTCGTCGCTGACAAAGGTCCAGCCAACCACCACGTTGTTATCGACAGGCGGTGAAGGTGTATTTTCGATAGATGGCGATGTATTGATTGTTGAGGTTGGAGCGGTCTGAATCGGTGGTTTGGAGTTCGTACACGCGCATAACAACACGGAAAGAAGTGCTAAAAATGCAATATTTTTAATCATGAGAACTAACCCCCTATTGTTCGAGAAAGAGTTCGTCAAGGAACAGCCTTACACTAAAGCTTTACTTAGCGGCTCGTAATCAACATCATTCAGACGTTATAAATAGTAAAAATGTTCCTATTATAGACTAATATTTAGAAAATTTATCCATATCGATTTTACACATAATTAACCAAACTAATACGAATAATTAACATTGCTCCTTTATACTGTGGTTGTTACAAATTTGCTCCAACGGTTAATGATTTGTGCAACTATGAGAAGAGGGGTTTACAACAAGATGAACAACAAACTAAAAATTTTTATTTGCACTTCACTTAGCTTGCTAGTGCTGTCGCAGTCCATGCTAACGGCGTCTGCTGCGGGGGACAAGCCTAGTTCGAATTCTGGAAAGTGGATGTCGGGTGAATATCATACGCATACACTGCAGTCGAGCGATGCCTCTGAACCCGTTTTGAAGCTTGAAAATGTACTTAATGCTGCGTTCCGTGAAGACTTGAGCAGTTTGCCAAAGGAATCTGTGGCCTCATTAAATTATGGTGAGCCGTTTGATTATCTCGTCGTGACGGACCATCTTCGTAATTCACCAAGAGATCCAGAAGGCAACGATAAGGCTACCGCACGATGGGAAGCCATTGCGGACCAGCAGAACAAAATTGCGCAACTGAAGAAGAGCGGGAAATATGCTGGCAAAATGATTTACACTGGCTTTGAGTGGGACATGATGGGGCTTGATCATGCTTCGGTCGGAATTGTTGATTCTAAAAGTGATGCAGTACCTATAGATGCGATCCATCAATTTGAATGGTTGTACAGCTACGATACCACTGCGGACAGATTTACATCGAATGAAGCAAAGAAATGGGGAGAGCGGCCCTCCAAGGATGAGCTGAAAGCGGACAAAGACAAATCCTATGAAGCGATTGAATGGCTTAAGAAGCAATATCCTGAAAGCTTTGTTTTGCTGAACCACCCATCTAGGCACAATGGCAGCAACAGCGGCGTGGTCACAATTGAAGACCTGCGTAAACTGAATGATATTGCGCCTGACATTGTCTTCGGGATGGAAGGTATGCCAGGAAACCAGATGGCAGCGAGCGAGAACCGATCTGAACTGGAAGACATCTATGGCGGCGCTGATGTCATGATTTCGCAGGTTGGCGGCATATGGGATGCACTGCTTGGCGAGGGACGTCGGTTCTGGAATTTTACAAACTCGGACTTTCATTTCAAAGTAAGCAGCAATCGGAAATATTCCAGCGGATACTGGCCAAGCGAATATTCGAGAAACTACACATGGGTTGAAGGCGACACCTTCAAGGATGTAGTCGATGGCATGCGCTCGGGTAAATCCTACTCCGTCTACGGCGATCTGATCAATGAGTTGGACTTCAAGGCAAGCGGAAACGGCAAGAGCGCAGAAATGGGCGAGGGTCTTCAGATGTCATCGGGTGAAAACACGACGATCACTATTAGGTTCAAGAGCCCGGAGCATAACAACTATGCGCCGATTTCTGAGAATGGAACCACAGTCACAAATAAGGTTAAGGTTGACCATATTGATCTCATTTCCGGCGAGGTTACTGGCAGTATTGATGAGAGTCAATATGCGAGCAATACAACGAATACGACGACAAAAGTGGTTAAACGCTTTACGGAAGCTGATTGGGGAGCGCCGGATGCAGAAGGCTATTATTCCATTACGTATACAGTGCCGGCAGATACCAATCGCTATTACCGTCTGCGCGGTACCAATCTAGGTGTAAATGTAGAAGGTTATACGCAAAACGGCGAACCGCTGAAGGATCCTTCTTTTGATTACGAGGGAACGGCAACTCCGGAAGAGAATGAGCAACGTTTCAATAATATTAATGACCGGAACTATACGAGTATGTGGTTCTATTCCAATCCAATCTTCGTAAATGTAGCGGACAAAGTTTCGTTCACTGACGTGAACGGCCACTGGGCAGCTTCTGCGATCAACAGTGTAGTCAAAGAGGGTCTGTTTAATGGTACCTCGGAAACGAGCTTTAGCCCGAATACGGCTATGTCTCGTGGAATGCTGGTTACCGCTTTGCACCGCCTTGCAGGTAAGCCTGCAGGAGATGCTCATCTATTTAAGGATGTCAAAGCAGATGCTTATTATAACGACGCGGTAGCATGGGCAAGTACGAAGGGCATCGTAAAGGGAATGGATCGCGAGCGCTTTGCTCCTGAACAATCGGTTACGCGTGAACAGCTGGCGGTGATGGTCTACAACTATGCCAAAATCATGGGCAAGGATGTAAACGCGAAAAACACTCTTGCTGGTTTCACGGATGCAGGTAAAATTTCTTCTTGGGCGTCCAGCGCGATGAAATGGGCAATTGACACAGGTCTTCTGACTGGCAAAGGCGGCGGTATTCTTGACCCATCGGGCAAGGCGACTCGTGCCGAGGTTGCAGCGACCCTTCAGCGCTTCTCAGACAGCATCAAATCATAAGTAGTAATTAAACATTTGTCAGACAGCCCTCATCTTGAAAATAAGATGGGGGCTGTTTAGCTTTTACAAAGGATTTGAGTTGGTTTATTAGCAAAGAGCGCTATTTGTGTGCGGAAAGGGTATAATTATGGACAGAGGTAAACACTAAAAAAGAAAATAATAAGATACATAAAGTCTAAGGAATAAGGAGACAAAATGACGGATAAACATGCAAATGTAGAAGCAGGATGGAACTTTGACAACAGTTATGCTCGTCTGCCTGATTTAACTTTTACAAGACAAAACCCCACTCCTGTACAATCACCGGAATTGGTCATTCTTAATGACTCTCTTGCGAAATCCTTGGGATTAAATGTTCAAGCTCTGCAAAGCAGCGATGGGGTAGCGGCGCTTGCCGGCAACCAGATCCCCGAAGGTGCATTGCCGATTGCTCAAGCTTACGCGGGGCATCAATTTGGACATTTTAACAGATTAGGTGACGGCCGGGCTGTTCTGCTTGGTGAACAGATTACCCCTCAAGGTAAGCGAGTGGATATTCAACTTAAGGGTGCAGGTGTAACACCATATTCTAGGCGCGGTGATGGACGAGCAGCACTTGGACCGATGCTGCGCGAATATATCATTAGTGAAGCCATGCATGCGCTTGGCATTGCGACCACTCGCAGCCTAGCAGTGGTAACAACAGGGGAGTCAATCTACCGTGAAACGAAGCTGCCAGGTGCAATTCTAAGTCGTGTGGCTGCTAGTCATTTGCGCGTCGGCACCTTTCAATATGTTGCAGAATGGGGCACTGTGCAGGATGTTCAGGCGCTGGCTGATTACACGTTGCAGAGGCATTTTCCAGAAGTTGATGCCGATGACGAGAACCGTTATCTTATGCTGCTTCAAGAAGTGATCAAGCGACAGGCTGTTCTGATCGCCAAGTGGCAGCTCGTTGGTTTTATTCATGGGGTAATGAACACCGATAACATGGCGCTTAGTGGAGAAACCATTGACTATGGCCCTTGTGCCTTCATGGATGCCTTTGATCCGGGTACGGTATTCAGTTCTATTGATGTTCATGGCCGTTATGCCTATGGCAATCAGCCGCATATTGCCGCATGGAATCTCGCGAGATTTGCTGAAACGCTGTTGCCGCTGCTGCATGAGAACGAAGCGGATGCTGTCAAACGGGCAGAGGATGCGATTTCAGATTTTATCGCGCTGTATCATCAGAATTGGCTCGCTGGAATGAGGGCTAAGCTTGGAATCTTTAATGAAGAGCAAGGTGATGAATCTCTAATTGAGGGCCTGCTTAGTATAATGCAGAACAATCGTACGGACTATACCAATACGTTCCGCTCATTAGCTATGGATAAGCCGGAGGAAACAGATCTGTTTGGTACGTCGGAATTTACGGAGTGGCATGTGTTATGGCAGGCTAGACTAGGCAGGCAACAGGAATCGAAAGCCTCCTCGCTTGAGTTGATGCGCAGCAGCAATCCGGTACTAATTCCACGCAACCACCGTGTAGAAGAAGCACTGGAAGCCGCGGTAAAACAAGGAGACAACAGCGTAATGGAGCGGCTTCTTGATGCGCTATCGAAACCCTATGCGTACTCCTTGAAAACGGATGAATATTACACAAAGCATGAGGTATCTGCGTTTCCTTATCAAACCTATTGCGGTACCTGATATATAAATAAATTTCATCATACTTTGTAAAGAAAAGGGCAGCCGGAGCTGCCCTTTTTAATTTTGTGTATTTGGCCGCTAATTGCGCTGAATCAGGTAGGGGGTCAAGTTTCTTGCAATGACTTGATGCCCCCGATCATTAGGATGAATGGGCATTGTTCCGCTTAATGCATCCTCTATTCTTCCATTTCGATAACCAAAGACTAAATCGGCTTGTTTTCCTTCAAACCAAGCATGAACAGGAACGGTTCTTACACTATAATTGTGGGCAATTTCACTCGTCGTGTAATTTAATTGACCTATGGCTGCAACGGCAAGTGGACTGTTTGGAAATGGATTGTATTGCGTACAGCAAATGATTCGTGCGTTGCTTTCGTTTTTTATATGAGCTAGAATGGCACGCAAATTTCGCTGGTAGGGGGCTAAAATTTGTTTAACCGCTATGGGCTGGTTGTTCTTAAGTGAATGCAGTGCCGCGTTTGCTAAATCTACTCCCCCTATCCAAACCGAAACAACAGCAGATCGGCTAATAATTGCAGAGCCGCGCCATATGATGGCGTCCAATAGATCAGCACTGCTCCAGCCAGGACGAGCCAATACATACCCTTCGACTCTACGGGAGCGGGAATTTAAAGCAGATACAGCTAGCTGTGGATATGCTCTGGCAAAAGAGGAGGCATTTTCCCCATACGTAATAGAATCTCCAAGAGCAGTATAGAGCATAAGAGAATCACCCACCCTATTTTTAATTATATTATTGCTATTAAGCGCAAATTGCGTGGACATTTATGACAATTACTTCAAATAACAGTCTGATGGTGCTCGTACTTTTACTGAAATCCAAAAAGACAGAACAGGAAGATTTGATAAAATTTATAGATAAATATTGACACCTATTCAAATGGTTTGTACGCTGTGCTGAGGAGCAAAGTCTATCAACATAGGAGTCGACAGAATGAAGACTAAAGAGGGTAACCGAATGCTTAGGTACAAAGGATCTCTGAAATACCCGTCATTTTATCGTAAAATGATTGTATTCACGTTATTATCATCGATTATTCCTATCATTATCCTTGGAATCTCAAGCTATGTATTAACCTCTAAAACGGTGAAAGAAGATGCGAGTCAAGACATTACGCAATTTTTGGAATACGCTTCCGAGACGATGGATAGCGGACTCGAAAGAGTGCAAAACAACCTCATTCAGCTCGAGCTGAGCTCTTTCTTTACTTCAGATCTGAAAGAGTTGAAACGAACGAATTATTCCGGTTTTTATACGGGTGTATATCAGAATATGTTGGCTTTTATGAATGGCAATCCTCTTGTGAAGGATATCTCGCTGTATACATTAGATGAGAACTATTTGATTTCTTCGGCTTACGGTGGAACGAAGATCGAATCAGCAGCAGAACGAGAGAAGTACGAGAAATTATTGGATAGTAATCAGCAATTGGAATGGAAGGCGGGCTATTCCCAGGGTGGGCAGGACTATGATGCAGGAATAACGATAACGAGTACAGTACCGCTGCATACAAAAGATCCGATTGGCCTTTTTCAGGTCATTGTTGATAATAAAGCATTTGATTCACTAACCAAAAGATTTCTTAAGTATGAGAATGAGAAAATGTATGTGCTAGATAACCGCGGTCAGCTCGTATTCCATACGAACGGGTCTGATGTGCCTGAAGACTTATTTGAGTTAATAACGGTTACACATGAGGGGAAGCAAGAGTTTGTATACAACTGGAAGGGCCGCGAGTACTTAGTAACCTCTATGGTATCTCCGCTTCAAAAGATGCTGTTTGTAGATATGATCCCAACGGCGGAGCTGTACAGCAGTGCTAAGAAAATTGCTGGCATTACAATAGGCATTGTTCTTATTGTTCTTGCTGCGGGAATTGCGCTGGCGATGATAGGAACGGAGAAAGTATATAGTCCGATCCGGAAGCTGGTCTCCCACATTAGTGATAATCAATCAGCAGATATGGGGACGGACGAGTTTGGTTATGTGAAGCAGCGCTGGAAGGAAATCAACAGTAAAGCAAGCCAGCTGGAAGGCCAATTAAATCAGCAGCTTCCTCTTATTCGCGAGCTGTTCGCCTTAAGGATGATGGAAGGGCAGTTTACGCATGAACGTCGTGAAAATTTGCATGAGCTTCTGCGCAGGCAATCTATCCCGGAGAAGCAAAGTGCGGTTGTTTTTATTATTTCATACGATCACCTATCAAGCGCCGCTAAGTTCCAAGAGTCAGATAAAGACCTCATTCTCTTCATTATGAAGAATATGACGACGGAATTGTTGGAGCATCAACAGCTAGAAGGATTGGTCATTAACGCTTTAAATGATCAAGTCGTTGTATGGCTATGGACAGAACATGAAGAGGTAGAGGTGTGGCAGAATAAGCTGAAACCCGTAATTGATGGGATTCGGGAGCAGATTACGCATTTCTTAAAATCCCCTGCAACAATTGGTTTAAGCAGAGCCACGTCGCAGGTGGAGGAGCTTCCTGATTTATATCGCGAAGCGCAGCTTGCGATTCACTCGCGGATGATTAACGGAGGAAACCAAATTATTGAGAGCAATGGACTTGCGGTTTCAATGATCTACCGTTATCCGACGGAGATTGAGAACCATTTGACCGATTCGCTGCAGGTGGGTGATCTCTCTGAAACGAAGCGGATGCTGGATGCGTTCTCCGATAAGGTTCAATCTGCGGTACACAATCCCGAGCTTATTATGATGTCGTATGATCAGTTGTTGTCTACTGCTTTGCGAACCGTATATTTAATGGACATCAGCCCAGAGCAATTATTTGGGAGAACCATGAGTGAGCTCAATATCGAGATGAGAGCATGTACAACGATTCATTCGATTAACGAATGGTTTATGGGTCATATCTTTGAACCCATTATGCTGTCAGTGAATGGAAAGAAAAATCAAGAGTATGAGCAGCTCATCGAGAAGGTCACGGACTATATCGGGGCAAACTTTCATCTTGATATTTCACTAGATCAGTGCGCGCAAATCTGTGATTTGAGTCCGCAATATTTAAGCAAGCTGTTTAAGCGGACGATGGACATTTCCTTTATTGAATACATTACCCAGGTTCGTGTATCGAAAGCGAAGGAGCTGCTGGAAACGACGGATTTGATGGTCAATGAAATCGCCGAGCAGGTGGGATACAACCCTAAAAATTTCATTCGTGTCTTTAAGAAGCAGGCCGGTTTGCCGCCTGGACAATATCGTGAGATGCATCGGAAATAGCATGCTGAGTTAAAGTGAATATACTTTTCTTAATAAGACTTTGTTAAGAGCGAGAGAAATGGAACCTCTCGTTTTTGCAAGTCTTTTTTTGTTTATTTTGGGGTGCGAATTTATAATCTTGCAGGAGGTAATGAGGTTAATTTATGAGACTCCAAATAGCCATAAACCCAGCAGTAGCAAGGGATTCTCATTAATTGCTTAAGGGTGCGAAACGTTTAAGAATTGGTCATTGCCCGCGGGGAGCTGAAGCTTGTAAGATGCAGACATGAAATCGTATAGGCAGCTAAGTTTAAACAAAAATGTTGGAGGTGATGGACCCCTTGACGCAATCGAATCCTGAATTAGCGAATGTAAATTTATCACAGGCACATGGACCTGAGTGGCAAAAGATGAAAGATTCTCGGTGGAACCGATTTAAAGTTATGTTAAATCGAGAAAAATATCTTTACTTACTGGCACTTCCGGGTCTACTCTTCTTCCTTGTCTTCAAGTACTTTCCGATATGGGGGTTAGGATTAGCATTCAAAAACTATTCCCCATACTTAGGGTTCTGGGCAAGCGAATGGGTAGGATTCAAATATTTTGCTGAGTTTTTCTCGAATCCGGACTTCTTACTCTTATTTAGAAATACGATGGCGATTAGTTTGTTAAACATTATGTTTTTCTTCCCGATTCCCATCGTTCTCGCAATACTCATTAACGAAGTACAGAATAAGCAATTTAAGAAAACGATTCAGACGATCATTTATTTACCCCACTTTTTATCATGGGTTATCATTGCTGGTATTTGTTTCATCATACTCGGACAGAGCGATGGCATTATTAACAAAATTATTGTCGAGCTCGGCGGACAGCCAATTGGTTTCTTGACGGAGCCGAATTATTTCTGGGGCTTGTTGACTGCGCAAAGCATCTGGAAGGAAGCGGGCTGGGGCACGATCATCTTCTTGGCTGCTATTGCAGGTATTAATCAAGACTTGTACGAGGCAGCGCAAATCGATGGTGCGAACCGTTGGAAGCAAATTATAAACGTTACGCTGCCATGCATTAAGAGTACGATCATCGTATTGCTTATTCTGCGGCTTGGACAAGTTATGGAGGTAGGATTCGAGCAGATCTACTTGATGATGAGCTCCCCTGTAGCGCATGTGGCAGATGTATTTGATACCTATGTGTATCGGACAGGAATACAAAACGGTCGCTTCAGCTACGCGACGGTTGTCGGAATATTTAAGTCGGTTGTAGGTCTTATCCTTGTTGTATCAGCCAATCGTCTAGCTAAAAAATTCGGTGAGGAGGGTCTTTACTAATGCATAAGTCCCTCGGTTATAAAGTGACAAACGGCATTATTTATACCGTTCTCGGTCTCATTGGACTGGCAATGATGCTGCCTTTCCTATATGTTATTATCGTCTCGTTTACAGACCCTTCGGAATATTTGAGAAAGTCATTAATTATTATTCCGGAAAAATGGAGTCTTTCCTCCTATAAGTACATTCTATCGACACCGATGTTTATGCGTTCATTAGGGGTTAGTGGTTTCTTGGCTGTTGTTGGCTCTGCCATTGGTATTATGGTGACAAGCGCCTTGGCGTATGCTTTGTCACGGAAACGGTTCTTCGGTAAGAAGTTTTTCTTGGTTGCGATTCTAATGACGATGCTGTTCAACCCGGGAATGATTCCAAACTTCTTGTTGGTAGAGAGCCTAGGTCTTATTGATTCTATTTGGTCATTGATCCTGCCAGCCATAACAAGCGCGTGGTATGTGTTCTTGATGAGGAACTTCTATCAGGAGCTGCCGGAGGAGCTGGAAGAAGCAGCGAAGATTGATGGATGTAATGATATTGGAGTTTTCTTCAGAATTATGTTCCCGATCTCACTGCCGGCGGTCGCTGCGTTTGGACTATTCTTTGCAGTAGGTTTCTGGAATACGTACTTCAACGGCGTGTTGTACATCAACTCGGATGAGCTTCGTCCGATGCAGGTAGTACTGCAAATGATGCTGATTCAAGCTTCAACCAATATAGCAGACCCATCCGTAGCAGCAATGCTGCAGAGTGAGCAGATGCTCCCTCCAGAGACGATTAAGATGGCTGCAGTAGTCGTTGCATCTCTACCTATCATTATGGTCTATCCGTTCCTTCAGAAGTACTTTGTTAAAGGTATGCTGGTTGGTTCCGTGAAGGGTTAACGGGAAAACGACCATTATATATCGATTTAAAACACAAAAAGGGAGGGCTTTACAAATGAAAAAAAGAACTTGGATGACGATGGCATCAACGCTTGTTCTCACTGCAGCGGTGCTAGGATGTTCGAATGGTAACCAAGAGAAATCAGAAGGTAATGCTGCTGCAGGCGAACAACAAAAACCGGTTGATATTAATATCGGTACGATGACTTATGGTGAATCCCCTAGCAGTGATCTCGAAAGCATTCAACAGCTTAATGAAAAATTGAATGTAAAGCTCGAAATCGACTTTTATCCAATCAACAGCTATAAAGAGAAGCTGAATGCATTGCTTGCTTCAAAGAGCTTGCCGGATGTCATTCTTATCGAGGATATCAATGATCCATCCTTCTCAACAGCTATTGATCAAGGCGCATTTTGGGATTTGACTCCTTTCCTGAAAGATTATCCGAATCTAGCGGGTTATCCGGAGAATGTCATTGAGAATATCAAGTTCAAAGGAAAATCGTACGGTATTCCGCGTGTTCGCCCATTGGACGGTCATGAATCGTTGTTGATTCGTCAAGACTGGCTCGATAAATTGGGATTAAAAGCACCAACGACGATGGATGAGCTTTACAAAGTGCTTGAAGCTTTTACAAAAAATGATCCAGACGGCAACGGTAAAAACGACACCTTTGGTATGGTTCAAGCGAGTGTCAGCCCTTATATGATGACGATGTTTGGTGCAGGTACAGCATGGAAGGAAACGGCTGAGGGCGGACTTGAGCCGTACTGGCTGACAGCTGAAGCGAGAGAAGCTCTTGAATTTTGGAGCAAGGCTTATGGTGATGGTCTAATTACACCGGATCTGCCAGTTATGAAACCAAGCCAAGTGAAAGAAATGCTGATTCAAGGCAAAGCGGGTATTTCCTTCGGCAATATTAACGAAGCGTTTATGTTTGGACAAGAGCTGCAAAAGATTAAGCCTGATGCAGAGCTGAAAGCATATGAAATTCCAGCTGCAAAAGATGGTAAGAAGTACAATGAGCAAGCATACGGTTATTACGGACTATTCCTAGTAAATAAATCCGTGAGCGAAGACAAGCTTAAGAAAATTCTTGAAGTGTACAACGAAACAGCGACCGAGGAAGGCTATAACCTCGTTACTTATGGTATTAAAGACAAAGACTATACCGTATCTGAAGATGGTTCTATCGTTCAAACAGACGAAGGTAAAGGCAAAGCTTACGGTACAGCGACTACGGCACAGTGGATCTCCGGTTACTTTAACAAATATCAACGTGCTGAAGGACCTGGCATGCCAGCTGACGTAAGAGAATACAATCGCAATCTGATTGATACAATCTCTGCATCTTCAATTAAAAACCCTGCTGCAGGCTTGCCAACGACTGAGGTATGGATGGAAAAAGGCGGCGACTGGCAGAAGAAGTTTGTTGATATGTATACGAACGTCGTGATTAACAAAGCAAGCTTGGAAGAGTGGGACAAGTTTATTAACGGTCTGAAAGCAGACGCTAGCTTCCAGCAGCATCTTAAAGAAACTAGTGATTCTTACAAAGCACTAGCGAGCAAGTAAGCGAGTAAGTATATGTAAGTAAGTGTAAGTAAGTGAATAAGCCCGGTAAGTTCGAATAAGTCAGTCGAGTTTGCCGGGCTTATATTTTTTACCAAACGATGTAGGGGGAATTGAAGTGGAAATGTTAAATGACGCTGCACAACTGGAGACCAGATGCCTAAGCTCTTTAATCAAAGTATTTGCCGACGAAGAACTACATGCACCAGCTCACCCTAGAGGCTCGGCACTGCTGGGTGAATCCTATTCGTTCCAAGTTGCATATCGGGCAAATGTACTTACGCGGTCGCTTCAGGTTAGGGCGGAATCTGAACTTGGGCCGAATATTTCGGTGCGGACTGTAGAACTGGTACCTGCCAATATGGTGAACTATCACGATGCTGATGATCATGTGCTGAGAAGCACGCCAGGCCTCTATCCAGATGCATTAATACCGTTTGATGCGAAGCGCGGCATAACGGGATATCCGAACCAGTGGCGCTCCCTATGGGTCACTATTGAGGTACCGCTGGATGCTAAGGCAGGCTTATTTGAGATTCGCATTCATATTACAAATGATAGCGGCGTCCAAGTAGGCGAGGAAACATTTGCGCTGGAAGTCATCGCAGCAGCATTGCCGGAGCAGTCGCTAATTCATACGGAATGGTTCCACACCGATTGCTTGTCTACGTACTATAAGACGGACGTATTTAGTGAGTACCATTGGCAGCTAATAGAGCAATACATCGGCACCGCTGTGAAACATGGAATGAATATGATTCTGACCCCTTTATTTACACCTCCGCTCGACACGGAGATTGGCGGTGATCGCCCTACTGTACAGCTTGTTCAAGTAGAGCGTGTCAGCGGCAAGTATAACTTTAATTTTGAGAGATTAACGCGTTGGGTAGAGCTGTGTGATCGCAGCGGGGTGAAATATTTCGAGTTCTCCCATCTATTCACACAATGGGGCGCCAAGCATGCACCGAAAGTTGTGGCTACCGTTGATGGTGAAATGAAGCAGCTATTCGGGTGGGATACCGACTCTAAAGATCCGGAGTATACGGGGTTCCTTACGTTATTTTTGCACGAGCTTGTATCGTATGTGAAAGAAAATGGTTTAGAGAAGCGTGTTTACTTCCATCTATCGGATGAGCCGAACCTTGCAGATATCGATACCTATCGCGCAGCGAGTGAGCTTATTGGGCCTATATTAGAAGGGTTCCCGATTATTGATGCGCTCTCAGATTTTGAATTTTATGAAAGTGGTCTCATCAAGCATCCGATTCCGGGGAGCAATGGTATTGGGCCATTCCTAGAACACGGTGTAGAGGGGCTATGGACGTATTATTGCTGTGCCCAGTATAAGCTGGTTTCCAATCGTTTTCTCCATATGCCGTCATCGCGTAATCGTGTACTCGGAATGCAGCTCTACAAGCTGAAGCTTAAAGGCTTCTTGCACTGGGGCTTCAACTTCTGGTATGCACAATTCTCCAAGTATCCGATTGATCCGTTCCAAGTAACGGATGCAGGAGGCGGTTTTCCGGCAGGTGATGCCTTCTTGGTATATCCAGGTACTGAGGGACCAATTGAGTCCATTCGGCTTGAGGTGCTGACGGAAGCGCTGCAGGATTTGCGTGCACTAGAGCTTTTGGAACAACGAATTGGACGAGAGGCTGTAATGGCTTTGCTCGAAGATGGTTTGGAACGAGAACTATCCTTAGAATCTTATCCGCGTGAGACGGAATGGTATATCCGTAAGCGTGAAGAAATTAATAGCTTGGTTGGCGGACGTACAAATTCATAGTAATTAAGGCAAGTAGAAGAAGGAACTAACATCTAGATCATGAGCAGAGGAGTACGTGATATGGCATCATTCACAGTGCAAGGTAATCAATTTCTTTATGAGGGTAAGCCTTTAACGATTCTATCGGGAGCGATTCACTATTTCCGCGTCATTCCTGAGTATTGGAAGGATCGATTGCTTAAACTGAAGGCTTGCGGTTTTAACACCGTTGAGACGTACGTTGCATGGAATATGCATGAGCCTCAAGAAGGTAAGTTCTGTTTCACGGGGATAGCGGATATTGTGAAATTTATCGAAATAGCAGCAGAGCTGGAACTGCATGTCATTGTGCGTCCGAGTCCTTACATCTGTGCGGAGTGGGAGTTCGGCGGTATGCCGGCCTGGCTGCTTGCCGAGGAGGGTATGCGCCTTCGCTGCTATGATGAGGCGTTTTTGTCTAAGGTAGATGCTTATTATGATGTGCTGCTCCCTAAGCTAGAGCCGCTGTTATGTACAAATGGCGGTCCAATTATTGCAATGCAGATTGAGAATGAGTATGGAAGCTACGGCAATGACCTGAAATATCTTGAACATATAAAGGAGAGCATGATCTCCCGAGGAATGAACGTCCTGCTGTTCACGTCAGATGGTCCAGAGGACTTCATGCTGCAGGGTGGAATGGTTCCAGGTATTCTTGAAACCGTTAACTTCGGTTCGAGAACAGAAGAGGCTTTCAATAGCTTGGAGCAGGTGCAGCCAGGCAAGCCATTAATGTGCATGGAGTATTGGAATGGATGGTTCGATCATTGGAACAAGCCGCATCATACGCGAGATGCACAGGAAGCCGTAGATGTATTCGAGGATATGCTGAAGGCTGGCGGATCTGTCAACTTCTATATGTTCCACGGTGGAACGAACTTCGGATTTTATAATGGCGCCAACAACCACGGAAAATATGAGCCAACGGTAACTAGCTACGACTACGACAGCCCGCTAACGGAGTGGGGAGATATAACGGAGAAGTACGTACTGCTAAGGGAGCTCATTGCAAAATATTTTGACATAACGCCGATGCCGCTTCCAGAGCCTGTTCGTAAGAAGGGGTACGGCCATGTTCAGATGAAGCCGGTTGCACCGTTGTTTGACCTGTTGTCCGTGCTTTCGACACCTGTACAACGGGCTTGCCCAGAACCAATGGAGAAACTCGGACAAGATTATGGCTTTATTCTTTATACGACGAAAGTTTCCGGCCCTAGGAAAAATTGTTCGTTAGTTCTGGATGACGTCCACGATCGCGCGCTCGTATTCCTTGATGGAGAGTATAAGGGAGTTATTGAACGTTGGGATCCGCAGCCAATTGAGTTCGATGTTCCAGAGGGCGGAGCAGAGCTTCGCATTCTAGTTGAAAATATGGGTAGGATCAACTATGGACCGTATTTACAAGACTATAAAGGAATTACCGAAGGTGCAAGACTGGGCTTTCAATTTCTATTTGATTGGACGATTCATACGCTGCCGCTTAACGATATTGGCCTTCTTAAGCAAGCTTCTGCTGCTGAGGCTCAGGTTCAGAATCAGAAAAACGGGATTCCTACATTTTACGAAGGATTCTTCCATATTGAGCAGGAGGCAGATATCGCTGATACCTTTCTAGCGTTTGAGGGATGGACGAAGGGTATTGTGTTCGTTAACGGCTTCAACCTAGGGCGTTACTGGGAGGCAGGACCGCAGAAGACGCTTTATGTTCCGGGTCCACTGCTTCGCAAAGGTAAAAACGAAATTGTAGTGTTTGAGCTGCATGGTACGAAGGAGCTGCAAGTGACGCTTCAGGATGTACCTAATCTAGGGTAGTGCTAAGTAATACAAGGTAATGCCATCATGGACTGGAGATAGGAGAGGTTTCATGAACGTGAGGAAGAGATCAATTTCAATTGTAGTTGTATGTTGTATGGCATTTCAGCTTGTATTTGCTGGGCTGCCTATATTTGGCGGACAAGCTGAAGCCAGTGCGAAAACAATGGTTAATTTGATTGCCAATGGCGGCTTCGAGGAAGGCGGCTTAATCCCAGATAAGGATTGGCAGGATGGCGGCAAACCAGCGGGCTGGGGCGTGTGGCGTGCAATGGAAGGAAATCAGAACGTGTCCGTAACGGAGGCTGTCTATCGTACAGGCAAACGATCTATCCAAGTTAAGCACGATAAGCTTGCTAGAACAGATATCGTTCCTGATCCGCTTATTTCTATTACTCCAGGACAAACCTATAAGCTGCAAGTTTGGCTGAAGACGGATCAAGTCGTGCCTGAAAATGCGAGTAAGGGCGTATATATTCGCACTCAGTATGCAGGCGTTGACGGCAAGAAAATCGAAGACGGTCCGTATCTTCCTTATGTGAGAGGAACAACGGATTGGACGCTCTATGAGCTGCTGCTTCAAGTTCCTGACAAGTCTCAAATTGCTAAATTCAAAGTTGAAATCTTTTTTGAAACGGGTACTGGGAGCCTTTGGATTGATGATGTCACTCTCTCTCCGTTTAATGGCATTACTTCCATAGAGCTTGATCCGAAAAGCGTAAACATGGACAAGGAGCAAAAGGTACAGCTCAGTCCAATCGTGGCACCAGCAGGGGCATCAACTGATGAGCTCGTTTGGACTTCATCAAATAGCGATGTAGCTACTGTTGATAACGGCGAAGTAACTGCGCATGATTACGGTGCTGCTGTTATTACTGCAACGACGAGCGATGGCAAATTATTTGCGCAAAGCTTTGTGTCTGTGCAATCGGAAGCAGAGAAGCAAGCGTATGAAACGATTCGCAAGAAATGGGCAATGAAGCTGGTAGGCGGTGAAGGAATTGACTTGAATGATCCTGAACTTGCAGCAAATGTCGAAGCGTTAGTCAAACGTATGACGAATGATGAAGGTACTGGTAGATGGGACACGCTGAATAAAGCGGTTGATCCGGATGCATTATGGGATGGGGTCATTAGCAAGACGCAAAATGATTCCTGGCGCATCTCCTGGGCATACGGAATTATTCGGGATCTTTCGTTGGCTTATTCGATGAAAGGCTCCTCCATTTATCAGGATGAGGCGTTAAAGAACGATATTATCCGTGCGATGGAATGGATGTTGAAGTACCAATACAATACAAGCAAGAAGATTACAGGTAACTGGTGGGACTGGGAGATCGGAACACCACAAGAGGTTATGAACATCCTGTCTCTAATGTATGATGCAATGCCATCGCAATTAATTGAAAAATATATCGAAGTTATTGATAAGTTCGTACCGGACCCGAAAAAACGAGTGGCAAACTCAGCGACAGTTGAGACAGGAGCGAACCTGCTTGATAAAGCACTTGTTGTGACGCTGCGTGGTATTGTTGGACAACAAGCAGCTAAGGTTATGCAAGGACGCGATTCGATTGCAAATGAGTACCTGTATGTGAAGAAGGGCGATGGACTCTATGAAGATGGTTCCCTTGTTCAACACACGAGTATAGCTTATACGGGCGGTTACGGAGCTGTATTGCTCGGACGTATGGCTGATTTATTTTATATTCTTGCGGATTCAGAGTGGGGAATTACAGACCCGAATGCAGGTAATGTTTATCGTTGGGCAAAGGCTTCCTTCGAGCCGCTCCTATATAAAGGAGCCATTCTCGACTCGGTGAAAGGTCGAAGCATTTCGCGTGCGGCTGATTCTGACCATATTACGGGACGCTCGATTATTATGACGCTGCTGAGACTGGCTCAGTCCGCTCCACCTGCAATTGCGGAGCAGACGAAGAGTATGGTGAAGGAATGGGTGCTCACCGATACGACCTTTAAAGATTATTATGCAGGCTTGCCATTATATGAACTTAATTTATTGAAGCAATTAATGCAGAATGACAGCGTTGCTCCTCGCGGAGAGCTTGTCCATACGCAAATGTTCGCGGGTATGGACCGCGCGGTTCAGCTTCGTCCAGACTTTGGACTTTCCATTAGTATGTTCTCGGATCGCATTGCAGCGTTTGAATATGGCAATGGCGAGAATAAGAAGGGCTGGTACACGGGAATTGGAATGACGAATGTGTACAACAGCGACTTAAAGCAGTTCAGTAACCATTACTGGCCAACGATTGACAGCTACAGATTGCCGGGAACGACTACAGATGGTTCCTATAAAACCCCAGCAGAATGGGGTAGTTATATGAACGGAAAGGACTGGGTTGGAGGCTCTGTTATCGATGACTATTATGGAGCTGTAGGTATGGAATTCTCGCTAGCAGGCAGCACCGGAAGTGCCTTGCAAGGGAAAAAATCATGGTTCTTGTTCGATGATGAAATGGTTGCAGTCGGATCGGGTATTTCCAATAACGCTGCGAGCATGACTGAAACAATCGTCGAGAATCGCCAGTTAACAGAAGTGGGCGCCAATAAGCTCATCGTAAACGGTCAAGAAATGCCAGCAGGTCTAGACTGGCAAGAAAAAATGACGGATGTGAATTGGGCTCATCTAGAAGGTAATGTGGTCGGTTCTGACATTGGATACGTATTTCCTTCTGGAGAAAAAGTAGCTGGCAAGCGTGAAGCCCGCGAGGGAGCTTGGAGTGAAATTAATAAAGGCGGTCCAACTGATTTAATAACGCGTAACTATTTAAGCCTTGCTATTGAGCATGGCACATCGCCGACAGCAGGCAATTATGAGTACGTACTGCTCCCGGGTAAGTCAGCTGAGCAAACAGCTGCATATGGAGCAAATCCAGACATTCAAGTATTGGCTAAGACGGAGCAGGTTCATGCTGTACGTGAAATGAAGCAGCAGGTAACCGGTTTGAATTTCTGGGAAGCATCCGCTTTCCAATATGTGAAGACCGATAAGCCAGTCTCCATGATGATTAAGGAGAAGGGTAACGAGCTTACCATTGCGATTGCTGAGCCTACACAGAAGCAAGAGCTAGTCATGGTCGACCTCGGTAAGATCGGATTAGACATTATTGCACAAGATCCGAGCATTCAGGTGGTGCAAACTTTCCCTTATACGCGCTTGGCAATCGATACAAAAGCAGCGGCAGGGGCGGTGCATACGATCACATTAAAGGTTGATCCAAGCCAAACGATTAATCTGGAGGGAATGGAGCCAGAGGAAGGTAAAACCTTTAAGATTCCCGTGACGGAGGATACGTTCGTTCGCAGCGGTGCAAACCATGAAAATGTGAACCATGGCACGAAGGATTATTTTGAAGTACGTGAATATGGCGAAGGGTATACACAGCGTTCTTTCCTGAAATTTGACCTTAGCAAAGTTGCTCACGATATCGAGTCTGTAAAGCTAATGGTTTACGGGAAAATAAATGACGGCGATGCCAAATATGATTCCAACTTGATCGGTGTTCATTACGTTGAGGATGATTCTTGGAAAGAGACCGAAATGGTGTGGGGCAACCAACCCGCTTACAAAGAAGCAATCTCTACAATTGGTTTCCAAAAGGTAGACAAATGGCGCGAATATGAGCTGACAGATACCGTTAAAGCGGAGTTGTCACATGATCAGCTTTTAAGTGTTGCATTAATCGAGCAACCAGGTGTTAAAGGCTTGAATACGCAGATTAAGAGTAAAGAGAACGCTGCGCTAGCACCGTATTTGGAAGTGACAACCAAGGCGCCTGTAAGTACGAAGGTAACGGAAGTCATCGTAACGCCTTCGGAAGCAACGATGAAGCAAGGTGAGCAAATGAAGCTTGAAGCGACTGCAAAGCCAGATGATGCACACAACAAACAAATCGTATGGACAATGAGCGCCGAGCATCAAGCTTTAGCAACGCTGCAAGTGATAGACGGAAAAGCCGTTGTAACAGGCGTGAAGCCTGGGAAGGTCGATGTTATTGCAGCATCTGTCGATGGAGGGCATCAAGCGACAGCGACAATCGTGATTGAGGGTGCGGAAGTGACTCCTGATCCGGACCCGACACCAACACCGACGCCGACTCCGACTCCAGATCCGACACCAAGCCCGACACCTGGTGAGTCAGGCTCAAATGGGTCTGTGATTAAAGATAAGGTGCAGGGCATACTTGGCGGGGAAGTAAAGATAAATAGTACAGACGAGCAATTAGCAGCTGGACAAATATTGCTGTCGATCGCGAATGATGGGCAAAGCGTTCAGCTTTCCTCCACTGTAATAGCAAAGTTAATGGAGTGGAACAGCAATGCGACGCTGGAGCTCCATAGAAAAGGCTTATCTGTAACGCTACCAGTGAAGCGATTGGTAAATCTTCAATCAGCAAACGGAGTTCGCGTGGGAATGAAGCCTGTTGCGGATGCAATGACTGCAGCTATTACAGATCATGCAAAAGGATTGAGTGCTTCACTGATTACTATCGCTGATCAAGTTGTGCTGGAGCTCAGCGACTTGCAGCGGATGTCCAGCAGTTCCATGGGAGCAGGCAAGCTTCAGATGAAATGGATAATCGAAACGAAAGCTGATCCGAACCAGTCGGCAGGGATGCGTTATGACGAGAAGCGTAAAGCACTTGTTCCTGTTCAAATGAAACTAAAAGCGGTCGGCAGCGGTGTGGAAGCAACCTTCGACGGCTTGCCAGGCGAAACATACCTGATGGTTGAAGCGAATAAAACGTTTGCCGATCTCGAGGAGCATTGGGTGAAGAAGGATGCACAATATTTGGCGTCGAAATTCATTATACAGGGAAGGGATACAAATTCCTTCGTACCTCAGGCGAATATTACTCGTGCAGAGATGGCTGCCTTGATCGTTCGTATGTTGGATCTTAATGCGAAAGGATCAAAACTACCGTATGCAGATGCAAGCGCTATGCAGGGGAAATGGTACGAGAATGACATTATTCAAGTGCATGAAGCTGGTTTCATGACGGGATATACAGACGGCTCCTTCAAGCCAGATCAAACGATCACACGCCAAGAGATGGCTGTGCTGATTGCACGTGTCATGCTTCAGATAAAGCCGGACTGGGCAGCTGACACAGAGGCTTCACTCGTGGATGTATTCACGGATTCCAAGGACATTGCAGCTTGGAGTGTGAAGGAAGTGGCGGCAGCGGTGAAGAATGGCTTACTGAAAGGCGACATGCAGCTAAAATTTGACCCAGCTGGAATAACGACCCGTGCGGAAGCAGCCGCAGTCGTGAAGAGAATGCTGGATCAGATGAATGGCTAGTAGAGAGGATTGAAAGACATGTGGAAATTAGCTATTGAAGATGCAATGGAGAAGACAAAAAAGAATATCCAACGTTTCGGGAGTCGCTTCCCGCATGTCAGTGTCAATGACAAGTATGAACTAAATGATAATGAAGATTGGACAAATGGGTTCTGGAGCGGAATGCTGTGGTTATGCTACGAGTATTCCGGTGATGAAGCTTACCGTGAGGCTGCTCGCCTCACGGTGCAAAGCTTCAAGAAGCGTATGGAACAGCATATTGTATTAGATCATCATGACATTGGATTTCTATACACCTTATCCTCACAGGCGCAGTGGGTCGTTGAGCGGGATGAGGAAGCGAGAGAGCTGACATTGCAAGCTGCAGATGTGCTCCTGCGCCGCTTTAGAGAGAAGGGGCAATATATCCAAGCTTGGGGATTGCCGGGTGATGCGAATCATGGTGGACGCATGATTATTGATTGCCTCTTGAATCTTCCGCTGCTGTTCTGGGCTTATCAACAGACGAACGACGAGCGTTACCGTGAGGTTGCCATTAAGCAGGCAGATCAAAGCCTTCGCTATCTTGTTCGAGGTGACGCCAGCTCTTACCATACCTTTGTGTTTGATACCGATACGGGTGAAGCACTCGGTGGTGCAACACATCAAGGATACACGAACGGTTCAACTTGGGCCCGCGGTCAAGCATGGGGCGTTTATGGCTTTGCGCTTGCTTATCGATACACAGGTCATAAGCCATATCTGGATACGGCAAAACGATTGGCAGCATACTTTCTTTCCAAGCTGCCAGAGGATCATGTAGCCTACTGGGACTTTGATGTTCCAGTTGAAGAAGGGACGTACCGTGACAGCTCGGCTTCTGCAATTGTAGCCGCCGGCTTGATTGAATTAATAAGTCAACTAGATGAAACGGATCAGGACTACGCTGAATTCGAAGCGAAGCTGAAGCTGTCAATGACCTCGCTCGTTCGTAACTATTCGACAATGGGAGAAGAGGCTGAGGGGTTGTTAAAGCATGGCTCTTACTATGTAAGAGGCAATACTGCAGCGGATGATTTCATGATCTGGGGAGACTATTTTTACCTTGAAGCACTCATGCGTATGGAACAAGGAATAAAAGGTTACTGGTACGAGTAAGTAATGATGTGCGGAGCCCGCTGAACTTGGAAGCCTAAGCGTTGCAGCGAAGCTGCACAGCGCTTAGGCTCCACTGTAGAAGCAGGCTTTCCGCAAGTTTGATATAAAGAAAGGCAGATTCACTGCCCCTACAAGAAACGCGGTGACTCGACGATGACGACTATCGCACTCCTGCTCGTATTAGCATCTGGCTTTACGCATGCAATATGGAATCTATTTGCGAAGCGCAGTATAAACAAAGATGTGTTTTTATGGATGATCAATATTCCGTGCTTTCTTCTGCTTACTCCGTACCTGATTGACTGGTTTATCAACAATACACTTCCAGTGAAAGCGTACGGCCTTATACTGCTTTCTATTTTGCTGCAGAGCGGGTATTTTGTACTGCTGTCCAAAGCTTATCAGTTCGGTGATATTTCGCAGGTTTATCCGATTATGCGCGGGACAGGCGCACTTCTTGTTCCGATCCTAAGCGTACTTATGTACAACGAATCGCTTTCTCTTTTTGGATGGGCAGGTTTAATGATTATTATCTACGGCATGATCCGCATCGGAGGCTTTAAGCTGAGCCCGGCATTACTGCAGGACAAGATGTATATGAAAGGTCTTATTTGCGCTCTCGGGGTTGGCTTATGCATAACAGGTTATACCTTAACCGACAAAATCATACTCGAATACATGCCGCCGCTCGCATTGCTGGCGCTGTGCAACATCGGCTATATGTTTGTGTTAACACTTCCCGCCCTGCGCTCGAAAGCGTTGAAGACGGAGTGGAAGATTAACAAGGTGCCGCTTATTGTCGGTTCCATCTTGTCACCGGGCTCTTATTTGCTATTTTTATTAGCTATGAATCTAGGCCCGTTGTCACATCTGTCTCCGATCCGTGAGATCGGCACTGTCTTCGGCACGATACTCGGTATATTCATCTTGAAGGAACAGCAAGGCAGAATGCGGATCGTCATGTCGATTGCGATTACGGCTGGCATTATTATTATTGGAACTCTTGGATAGATACAGAACTGTAGTACGAATAAACGTGGAATATGGAAGGTGATCAACGATGAATAAAGGACAAATTTCCGAAAAGCTGGAGAAAAATAATAGCTACTTTCCGATTAAGGTTGAAGAGGAGTACGATTGGTTCGCAATTCGTTTTTCTTATGAGAAGGAGAACTCGTGGGGACGACTGCACCTATTTGATTCGGAGAGCAACATTCGTATCTGCTTTCTCGATGGCGGAAACGAGCGGCTAATTGTCGTTCATAGGCAGGTGGAATTAACGAGTCCAATAGCGATGGCGGGGCCAATTGTTCAAGGCACGTGGATGCTTGAAGTATCGAACGAAGAGGGCAGAATGTTCGAAGCAGAGTGGGAGTTTGGCTGCGGCGCTTTACCTGCGGAATATGAATCTACACAACTGCAGGGTGAGCGTGAGTATTGGAGTACCGGCAATCGGACTGCTGACGTCACGATGGACAACTATGACTGGGCGAAGGTCTGGAAGACAGGCAGCCGCTATTACAAAGGCGATTTCCATACGCATACCGTATTGTCTGATGGCAAGATGACGCAGCTTATGAACCGTGAGCAGGCGGTGAAGCAGGGTCTTGATTTCTTTGTAGCGACAGATCACAACGTACTGTCTACATCGTGGGCTAAAGGAGATGCGCTTGTCATTCCAGGCGTGGAAGTAACGGCTAACGATGGACACTGGAATGCGCTTGGTCTTCGGAAATGGATCGATTGGAGAGCAACCGCACCAGACGGAGGCTTGACGACGCAGCAGGGAATGGACCGACTAATGAAGGAAGCAGCGGAGCTCGGAGCGGTTTGTTCTATCAACCATCCGATGCTGACACCTTGGGCATGGCTATATGGGGAAACGCAGCTTAAGGGAGTGCAATCCATGGAAATATGGAATGACCCAACCTATGCTCCGAATCCTGCAGCTACCGAGAAGGCTTTGCTGCTATGGACGGCAAGCTGGAATGAAGGCTATCGCATTACCGGTATTGGTGGATCTGACTCTCACATGCTGCCAACAGAAAGATATGAGAATTGCCCTATTCCTTCTCTAATTGGAGATCCTGCCACGTATGTCTGGTGTGATGATCTAAGTCCAGATGCTGTATTAGATGGCGTGCGGAATGGACATGTGTATGTATCTCGCGGCCCAGTCATTGAGTCATCCATTCAGGTTGGGAATGAAGCTTACCGCTTCGGCTGCGATCTGTCTGCAGCGTTTGGGCAGGAGCAAGGTGAAGCAGCTTCTCATGTAGTAGCTTGCTCATTAAGTGTAACCCATGATGTGAACACTCAAGTAACGCTAATTCGCAACGGCATTGTTGAATCGGTAATGGTGACTTCTGCGACGGCTGCGGGGGAAACCCCAGAGCTGCTGGAATGGGAAATTCCTTGGGAAGAGAATGCGTATAATTGGTACCGCTTTGACATTCGCGATGAAGCGGGATTGCTGCTCGCCTTTACGAATCCGTTCTATTATGGTTCTAAGAAGCCGCAGATCACCACGTATAATGAGCTCTTGGCAAGTGCAAATCTAACACAAGAGAGCTAATCTAAACTCATCGGACACCACATCGGTGTCCTTTTTTTGTATAGATAAATCACCATTTTATAGTAATTAAGACGGATAAAAGGTAACAAATAGCTATAGTTATTTTACCATCTTTACCAGTGTATATATATGTGAGTAAATAGGTTAGTAAAGAGAAGGGAGGAAGAATATGTCTATAATGAATAAACTCCCTAAGGTCATTGAAGAGCAGCTTATAGAGAAATCACTATTTCACGCTGTTTCTGATTTAATGAAAGATGGCCAATTTGGGGAACAATGGCTTGTGTTGACGGAGAAGGAAGTTTCGGTTTGGGGTGCAGACGGAGTACAGATCTCTAAGCTTGCTATTTCGGAGATTACAGAAGCGAGGGCTGCGGGTGGAGTAGGCGGCGGCTCGTTGCTTGCAGATACGAAGAAGGGTCCAGTTATACTTATTCGGTATACAGCGTCACTCACTTCGATATTTGGTTTCGCCTCCAAATTAATTACTGCAGTTGCTAAAGGGGAAGAGCGTCCAACGGCTTCGGAGAAAGAATTTCCAAGGCATTGTCCAAAGTGCCGCAATCCGCTGCCAGAGGATTCGCAAGCTTGCCCGGTATGTAAAAGTAATGGCAAGGTACTGTTTCGGATGTTAAGTTATGCGAAGCCGTATAAACTACAGATGGCTGCAGCAGCAATTATGCTAATTATTACAACGTTGGTTGAACTCATTCCACCTTTTTTGACCAAAATGATTGTTGATAACGTGCTGACACCAAAGAATACGGGTTCCACACTGTTATGGATTGTCATCGGTCTGGCAGCTACCTCGTTAACGGTCACACTTATGCAAACGGTGCGGGGCATTATTGGGGTATGGATCGGGTCCAAATTAATGGGAGACCTTCGCCACGATGTGTATAATGCTTTGATGCGGTTGTCATTGTCCTTCTTCGATCGGAGACAGTCCTC
Organism: Paenibacillus sp. J22P15; assembly: GCF_056269345.1. Taxonomy (NCBI): domain Bacteria; kingdom Bacillati; phylum Bacillota; class Bacilli; order Caryophanales; family Paenibacillaceae; genus Paenibacillus; species Paenibacillus sp. J22P15. Next base: position 10,953 of record NZ_JBWDNT010000018.1, on the reverse strand, counting down.
GCAGTTTATCGGACGGGTGAACAATGATTCGGAGGCGATGCGGCAATTTATGACCGATGGTGTCATTTGGGTGTCGGGTGAATCGCTGCGGGTCATTGCGATCTTCATTATTATGTTCAGTTTTGATTGGAAATTAACGCTTCTCGCAATGCTGCCTATGCCGTTAATGATAGTATTGTCCACCGTATTGTGGCCGATGATCGGCAGACGTTGGTATCAGCAGTGGAGGTCTATTTTCAGATTAAATGCGTTAGTTGGCGATTCCCTGCAAGGTATTCGTGTCGTCAAAGCATTTGGTCAAGAAACGACGGAAATGTCACGTTATACGACAGCTAACAAGGAATTAGTTCGGAATAATATTCGAATTGAAGGACTATGGCAGGGTATGTTTCCGATGTTTGCGTTAGTGGCAGGCGCGGGTACTTTATTAATTTGGTATTTTGGCGGTAAAACAGTACTTAATGGCAATCTGTCGATCGGTACGCTGATCGCTCTCATTACGTATTTGGGTATGCTCCTTGGACCTTTGCAGTGGGTGAGCCAAATGATCAACTGGGCCACTCATGCGCTTTCCGCAGCGGATCGGGTATTTGAAATTATGGATACACCATCCGATGTACCTGATACTTCAAATCCAACCCAGATCGGCCGAGTTAAAGGTGAGGTTGAATTTAAGCGGGTTACTTATGGATATGAAAAACATCATCCGGTGCTCAAAAACGTAGACTTGAAGGTAGGCGCGGGAGAGATGATCGGACTCGTCGGACATTCAGGTGCCGGGAAGTCGACGTTCATTAATATGATTTGCCGATTCTACGATAGTGATGAGGGAACCATTACGATCGATGGTACGGATATCCGCAATATTAGTCAGATTGATCTGCGTAAGCAAATCGGCGTTGTACTGCAGGAGACGTTCCTATTCGACGGGACAATTGCAGAGAATATTGCTTACTCTAAGCCGGACGCTACAGAGCTAGAAATTATGCGCGCCGCCAAAATCGCTAATGCTCATGATTTCATCGTGCAATTACCCGATGGCTACGATACAAGGGTAGGCGAACGCGGTCACAAGCTGTCTGGCGGTGAGAAGCAGCGAGTATCCATTGCAAGGGCGATTATTCACGATCCGCGCATTCTAATTCTGGATGAAGCGACAGCTTCGGTGGATACGGTGACAGAGCGGCAAATTCAAGAGGCGATTTCACGTCTGGTCAAAGGCAGGACGACGTTCGCAATAGCTCATCGCTTATCGACTTTGCGAAATGCAGACCGACTTGTCGTACTGGATCGCGGAAAGATCGTTGAAGTAGGTACTCATGAGGAGCTGCTTGCGACGGAAGGGGCTTACTTCAAGCTTGTTGAGGCGCAGAAGGAAATGTCTAAGATCAAGGGGGTAGAAAATGCATGATTGATTCAAACGACATCAGTGTTGAAGTTAACACGAAGGACCCTTTTGAGATTAATATTCTTGAACCCAGCGTTGTCTCTTTTACCCGTAGCCAAGGCGGTGTGTTTCAAGGCGTGGTAGAAGGCAAAGTGTTTGAAGAAATTACTCTTTTTCGTATATTTCCCTTTCAATACACAACCCAGTATATTTCCGTTCGTAATTCGAAGGGTGAAGAAATCGGCGTCGTGCGTGACATTGAACAGCTGGATGAAGAAAGCCGAGTGGAAATGGACAAAGAGCTGCAGCTTCGATATTTCCTGCCGCTTGTGACCCGTATTGATTCCATTAAACAGAAAGCCGACTTATGGATTTGGGAGCTGCAAACGAATTTGGGCCCGACCCGAATTGTCATGCGAAACCTTCATGAGCATATGCAATACCCGAGTGCGAACCGGATTATTGTTACGGATATCAATGGAAAACGTTGTGAAGTCCGCGATTGGCAAGCTTTAGACGGTCATAGTCGGGGCCAGTTGAAGGACGTATTATAAGGTAACCCCTATAGTGCTGCCCCTCTTTTTTAAAATAAAAGAGAGGGCGGCATTTTTGTATGAACTTATTAAAATTATATCATTGGAAGGAATGTGCTTTAATGAGCCGAATTGTAAGAATCATATAAACCTATTATAAAAGAGAGGAATGATTGTAAAATGCCATTAGTAGACATGCCGCTTGAGAAGTTGAAAGAGTACCAGGGAGTTAACCCTCGCCCCGCTGATTTTGATGCGTACTGGGATCGTGCAATCTCAGAGATGCGTGCTGTAGATCCGCAAATCAAGCTCGTTCCAAGCTCGTTCCAGACACCGAACGCAGAATGCTTTGATCTCTACTTTACCGGCGTTCGCGGAGCTCGGATCCATGCGAAGTATGTTCGGCCAAAGCATGTGACTGAGCCGCATCCAGCGGTCGTGTTATTTCATGGCTACACGGGTAATGCAGGTGATTGGAACGATAAGCTGGGGTATGCTTCATTAGGATTTTCCGTTCTTGCTATGGATTGCCGCGGTCAAGGCGGAGAGTCAGAAGACTCTGGCAGCGTGAAGGGAAATACACATCAAGGTCATATTGTTCGGGGATTGGATGATCATCCGGACAATCTGCTGTTCCGTCATATTTTTCTAGACACAGCACAATTGGCGGGCATTGCGCTTGAATTGCCTGAGGTTGACCCAGATCGCGTTTATGCGGCGGGCGGCTCGCAGGGCGGAGCGCTTACAATTGCTTGTGCGGCGCTTGAGCCAAGAGTGAAGAAGCTTGCACCCGTGTTCCCGTTCCTTTGCGATTATAAGCGGACTTGGGAAATGGATTTGGCTAAGGATGCTTATCAGGAGCTTCGCACCTTCTTCCGTTATTTCGATCCGCTGCATGAGCGTGAGGACGAAATCTTTGAGAAGCTTGGTTATATCGATCTTCAATTCCTTGCCAACCGGGTTCGCGGCGAAGTATTATTGTTTGTTGGTCTAATGGATACCATTTGTCCGCCTTCTACACAATTCGCAGCATATAACAAAATAACTGCACCTAAGCAGTTAGTTATATACCCAGACTTTGGGCATGAACATTTGCCAGGTTCAACAGATCGGACTATTCAATTTTTCTTAACGGAAAATTAAAGATTTAAATCATAATAAAATCGTGAGAGCCAGACCACTTTTCAAGAGGTTATGGCTCTTTTTGTGCTGGTTGAGAGTTTTTTATGGACAATCCTCAATCTGAAACTAACTCTAGTAAAAAAATAGATTCTAGCAATAGGTAATAGCTTAGTTCGGAGTCTACCAATTATGAATACCTTGTTTTAAAGGAGATGAGGGGCTTGAACAATGGAAAAGTAAATCTCAGTATTCTTGGCAGTGGCGGAGGAGTAGCTAAATCAATTTTAGCAATACTAGACAAATCGTATCAAAATACGGATGATCCTATTCATTCGTTTATTAGCAGTTGTAATCTTCATTTAGTTGATCAGACACAAAAGGAAATAAAGTATTACGAGCAATTCATTCCACATTTAAGTTCTGCGGTTACGTTACATCAGTTTAAATTGAATGATTTGAAAAAGTTTCGTCAGCATTTAATCAATACAAAGACAACGGTCGTCATTGACGTTTCTTGGGCTGACACAGTCGAAATGCTTCATTGCTGTAATGAATTGGGTGTTCAGTATATTAACACCGCATTGGAAAATACGATGGTAGATGAGGAGGAGGACCTCGAAGGATTTACGTTAATTGAACGCTATCGCATTTTTGAAGAAAATAGAGAGCGTTTCACAAATATGAAGGCGATCATCGGTTCAGGAATGAATCCAGGCGTCGTGCAATGGATGGTATTTGACATGCTAAAACAAACGCCGGACGAAAAACCGCTGGGCTGCTATATCGTCGAGCATGACAATACATTTTATAGTGATCCATCGCTAGGTCAGCAAAAAACAGTGTATACGACATGGTCTCCTGAATGTTTCTTGGACGAGGCCATATTAAATTATCCTATGTTTATGAAACAGCATATGCCTCTCTTTTTTTACAATGCTGTTTATGAGTTGGAGTTTAAAGTGTCACTCGGAAACAAACAGTTTTACGGGTGTTTGATGCCGCATGAAGAGGTTGTTACGCTGGGAAAAGCTTTTGATATGGAAGTAGGTTTTATTTATCGGGTGAATGACCATACGACTGATTTAATCCATGCGAATCTTAATAATATCGATGATCTTTGGGATTGGAATCACAAGGTTTTGGACCCAATGGACGCTGAACTGGATGGCGACGATTTGGTAGGTGTGCTTCTCGTTTATAAAGACAAGGAAAGATTTATGTATAACACCATGAACAACAAATCCATATTTTCTGAATACAAAACAAATGCCACTTATTTTCAAGTAGCCTGCGGAATTTATGGGGCCTTATCCGCGCTGCTGCTTGATAACATTCCAACCGGCATTTATTTTGTTGACGAACTGCTGCTCCAAACCGATACCGATTATGGCAAATACCTTTCATATTATATGAAAGACTTTGTAACGGGTGAAAATAACACTTCTGATGGGCTTTTGCTCGATAGAATGAAAAAATATTGATTCGGTGGGGCGATAAAATGACAGGCAAAAAGTACTCATTAACAGGTTATTATAAAGAAACCAATGAGGAGTTATGGTTATTGGACGACCTTCCAGAGCTTGACATGGAAGTTGGATATAAAGTAGAAGCGCTTCTCCACTACGAACGTTCACCTTTTCAGGAGATTAGTATTATTGAAACAAAAGGTTTTGGACGCATGCTGATTCTTGATGGAACTCCCCAAGTGACCGAAAAAGATGGATTTATTTATAACGAAATGATTACGCATATTGCAATGACCACTCATCATGAACCCAAAAAGGTAGCGATGATTGGAGGCGGTGATTGCGGTCCAGCCCGCGAAGCGCTAAAGTATGACAGTGTGCAGCAGATCGATGTCGTGGAAATTGATCAGAGAGTAATAGAAGTATGTAGAGCTTGGATGACAAAACAGGCTAGTGATAAGCGGGAAGAGCTTATAAGCACAGTAATTAAGGATGGGTACAAGTGGATTCAAGGGCAAAAAAACAAGTACGATGTACTTCTAGTGGATCGATCTGATCCCTATGGGCCGGCAACCAGTCTATATAAGCAGCAATTTTATAAATATGTTTACGATAGTTTGACAGCTGACGGTATCGTTGTGTTCCAGTCAGGATCCCCCTATTATAATTCGAATATTATGAAAAACACGATTAGCAGCTTGAAGAAGCTATTTCCAATCGTACGAACGTATTTATGTTCCATTCCATCGTTCCCTGGGGGGATATGGAGCTTTACGATTGCTTCGAAAAAATGGGATCCTCTAGAGGGCGACTTGAATCGTTTGCAGGGACAGGAAACAAAATATATATCCCCTGAACTATTCCGAGCTTCTTTTGTCATACCGAATTATATAAAAAAAGTGTTGGATGAGAAGTGAAAGCTCAGCCTCGTTCTATTTAAAGCCAAGCTGAAACAGCGCGCACCGATTGAATATCGGTACGCGCTGGCAGCATGGCTTATTTCTTTTCAAACAGATTAATCATCGTTGTCATCGTCATTATCATCGTCATCGTTCTCATCCTGCTGCGGTTTGGATGGAAGATCGTTAGCTTTGCGGATAAGCGAGAAGTAATGATCTGCTCGCACAACTTGATATTCCGGTCCAAGCGTCTCTGACATCGCTACAACATCTGTCGGAGTCATGCTCCAAGCGAGCAAGCCGAGGGATACGAACAGCGGTGATTTGCCATCCCAGTTCGCTTTCGCTTCTGCCAAAATTCTGCTTCCGTCTTGCGGTGTGCTTATGCCCTGAATTGTCGATACAGGAAGGGTGCCGTTTACGATTTCGACGCCAAAGCGGTCTTCCCAGCTAAGGAAGAGTCCCTTCGCCTTGTAGTTCTTCTCATAAGCGGCTGCTTTCGACGCACTGAGCGGCACATTCTGGCTGTCGACACGGTTCAGCACGTACGGAACGGTCATTCCTGTTTTCTTCATATACTTATAAGACTGCTTCAAGAAATCGGAGAATGTAGCTTCTGGCCAAGCCTCTGGATAGAAGTAACCTGATCCGGACGGGCCAGCAATGATAAGGTCATTTTCCGTCGCTGTTTTCTGGAAATAATTTAGAATAGCTGGAGCACCGTCATAAAGCAAAGGACTGGAAGTCCAGTTGATCGGCACCTTGCCGCGAGCAGGGTCATCCCATAGTATACGCAGTCTATGCTGATTGTATTGGAAATTGTCGCCTTCACTTACGGTATAAGTAACGTAAATTTTATTTTCAAGCTTAGGTGCCTTAGGTGCTTTTGCTTTAATCGGCTTTGCCTTTGTACCAGAGAAGACCGTCAAGTTGCTGAACCAGTCTGCCGCAAGGACGTAGACGCTATGGTTGGATGTAATTTCAACCGAGCTGAATTCACCCTCAACGTCATTACTAAACCAACCTAGGTAAGGAGTGCCCGGCTTAACGTCTGACAAAATCTTCTCGAAAAGCACCTTCTGTTCCGGCACGTTTGAGTCAAGCCAGAACACCATCGCTTTGTTAGCAACTGCATAATCACGAAGATAGCCGTAAGGCTCCTTCTGATTCGAAGATGGAGGTTGAACGTTGCCAGCAGTAACCTTGTATTGGTTCCACATTAAGACGGAGGCAGTTAGCTGCTTTGTGCCAGCCGGCGGCGTGAACTTGTAGGTGAAGTATCGGCCGTTATCTGCGAACCGGTGTCCACCTTGACCTGTCGATACTTGGGAGCTTTGAGGGTCATACAGGAACGCTTCCTCAGCAGGTGTGCCTGGAATGAACTGCGCGATCGTCTGCCCATCAGCCTTTATGGTTACCTCGTGAACCGCCGGTCCCCAGCCGTCTTGAGTAAAGGCATCGTCGAAGCGGAGGTATACGGACTCTTTGCCCAGAAAGCTGGTTAGATCGAGCTCGTATGTATCTTTGTTTTTGCCGTCACGCTCTTGTGTCGTCTCTTCCGCAATCGTCTTGAACGATTCAGGGAGACCCGGAGGGATTTTAACGGAAGTGTCAGGGCTTAATCCGACGACCATCCGACGAGTTGTTTTATCCCACAAATTATTATATTGCCAAGTATAAGCATCCAGACGATCCTTGAATTTGCCCTGCAGATCATCGAGCACCTTCAGGTTAAATGGAGCCGCCGTCAACTGAGCAGCGAGAGCGGGGCTTGCGACAACAGCGTCTTTGAGCCCTGCGAGCGTAGTCGCTACGTTGATAGAATCAGCGAGCTTCGGATCGTAAACGATGATACCTTTAACTTCTTTTTTATATTTTTTGACGATATCCCAGTAATCTTTCTGCAAGTCGTAGGGAACCTTCAGATCATTTAGCCAGGTCATTTTTCCTTCTTCTTGGTTTTCCAACAGATAGATCCGCGGCTCTTCGCGATTAACGATACCCTGCAATGTTGCGAATAGCAGCTTGATGTCTCCCGGTGCATCATAAATGTCAGCGACATCCAGCTTTTTTGGGGTTGCAAATGTTGGCAGGGATTGCTTTTCTGGCCATTTAATCGAGCCTTTGCCCGGTTTGGAGTCCGAAGAAGCAGAAGTAGTAGCTCCGAGTGTTAAAGAGAGAGTACATATTACAGCTAGACATGTGACAGTAAGCTTTCGAATCACGGACGTGCACCTCGTCTCATCTTAATTTAGCGGAACCATCGTCATAGCGCCTTTACTCAATCCCTCCTTTACAGGCAAATTTGCTAATGTATAACAGATAGCACCTATATAACATATTAAATATATTTATATTCATTTCAATCGTTTCGACAAAACTTCTGATAGAAGACAACTGGAGAACTAAAGGTGAATAGAGCAAAAGAGATGGGTTATAGTTCTTTTTGCATGGGAAAATATATGAATTGTTTTATTTTAATAGTATATATTTAATATGTATTATTGTTTATAGATAAGAATTTGGCGTGCGGGGTACAGGATTATCCTCTTACTGTAAACTCGCTAAATAGCAAAAAAAAGTGTGCAGGCCCTCTCTGGCCAGCACACTTTCTTTGATCAAACCGGTGTCACTTATTGCGATGCTTCGTTGCGTGCAAGCTCTTTGCGTACGATAGGCGCTACCTTTGTGCCAAGCAGCTCAATGGCACGCATGACCTCACGATGCGGCATCGTACCGACATTTACATGCAGGAAGAACCTTGTAATACCTAGGTTTTTACGCAGCAACAGGATTTTTTCGGCGACATATTCAGGATCACCAACATAGAGTGCACCTCGCAAGCTGCGTGCAGCATCATAGGCTGCGCGGTTGTAATGCTGTCTCCAGCCCCGTTCTTGCCCAATGACATTCATTTGCGCTTGTGTGGATGGAAAAAACAAATCTGCAGCTTGCTCGGTTGTATCACCAACAAATCCATGTGAATGTGTAGCGATAGCCAGCTTGTTAGGATCATGACCTGCTTTTGCAGCAGCCTCTTTGTAAAGGGCAACAAGCGGAGCAAAGCTTTCAGGCATTCCGCCAATGATGGCGAATGCGATAGGTAGGCCGAGCATACCTGCACGAATGGCCGACTCTGGATTCCCGCCGCTTGCGATCCACACGGGAAGTGGGCTTTGGACAGGACGAGGGTAGACCGGAAGGTTATGGATAGCGGGACGATGACCGCCGCGCCAATTCACCTTCTCTGAGGCTTGGATGGCGAGCAGCAGCTCCAGCTTTTCGTCGAACAATTCATCATAATCCTCTAGGTTATACCCAAATAGCGGGAAGGATTCGATGAATGAGCCGCGGCCAGCCATAATTTCGGCACGACCGTTAGAGATGCCATCGAGTGTAGAGAAGGCTTGAAAGACACGAACCGGGTCATCGGAAGACAGCACGGTAACGGCGCTAGTGAGTCTTATATTCTTGGTCATGGCTGCCGCTGCTGCGAGTACTACAGCGGGTGTAGAGGCTGCATAATCGGCTCGATGATGCTCCCCAATTCCATACACATCAAGACCTACTTGATCAGCAAGTACGATCTCTTCAACCGCATTGCGCAGACGTTCGGCATGGCTGATGACCGCTCCTGTCACCGGGTCCGGTGTCGCCTCCAAAAAGGTACTAATTCCTATTTCCATAGTTGTTGCCAAATCGGCCATAATGATACCCCTCCTTTATTTATTATAGTGTACTCAATATTTGTATCCAAACTAAACTTTACCTACATAGCTGCGCGTCAAATTAGGCATGACAAGCAAGTTGTTGCTGCTATATTTGTCATATAGCTCGGTTAATGATTGAATAAACGGCTCATAATGATCGTTTGTCGGTTTCGGAGCATAAGAGGCTGACAAATTACGTCCAACGAAATGATTCAAATCAAATGTGATATAGTTTTCAAATACGTTGTATTCATATTGACCATTCCGGAAAAATTGTTGATAGATATGAGGAGTTTCCTCGATACCGCCGCTGAACCCTTTAAATTTTGGGCAATACTTTCTACATACTTCAGCATTTTCTATTACAAACTCACTCGTTGAGTCCCTGCTATTCCACACTAATACAACGTTTGCGTCAGGCTTCAATATTCTTTGGCATTCCAACTGAAACTCCAACTTGTCGAACCAATGAAAGGCTTGGGCTACGGTAATGAGATCAATACTTGCAGGTGGGAGCGAGGTATGCTCAGCGGCACCATTTAATGAAGTGAACAATGGATAATGATTTAATTCTGCTTCAGCAGTCAATCTCATATCATCATTAGGCTCGATTGCAATAACTTTCAAGTGACGATCAAGCAGATGCCGAGTGAGTATTCCTGTACCGGAGCCTATATCTGCAACGGTATGATTCGATGATAAGCTGTTGTGTGTAATGAGATAATCGATATATTGTGCGGGATAATTCGAACGATATTCAGAGTAAATGGCCGCTTTGCCGGTAAAGAAATCTTTTGTACCCAAAATGAAAACCTCCCTATGCTCTATTATTTACGATATTATAAAAGGAAGCTATGATGATATTATAAATCATTCTACTAGCAGCAAGGGGCGGGGTTAATGAAAGACAACCGTATTCATTTAAAACCTGAAGTACAGTCCTACCTTGAACGAATAGGGTACATTGGTTCAATTGACAATAGTGCAGCTACACTTACTGGACTTCAAAATTGTCATGTTCGTTCCGTACCCTATGAAAATTTGGATATTGTGAACGGTGTACCGCTGTCTCTAGAGATTTCTGACTTATTTGATAAAATTGTAACCAGACGTCGGGGCGGTTATTGCTTTGAGCTGAATGCCTTATTCGGTTGGTTGTTAATGGAGCTTGGCTTTTCAGTTACAAATTATTTTGCTAGATTTTGGCGTGATGAAATCCATACACCTCCGAAACGCAGACACCATATTTTGCAGGTAGAGGCAGAAGGGAAGCTGTATTTGTGCGATGTGGGAGTAGGAGGTATTGCCCCCCGAAGTCCAATCCTAATGATTGAAAATGTCGTGCATGAGCAAATGGATGAAGCTTACCAGCTGGAACGAGATTCTTATTTCGGGTGGGTACTGCTTGAGAGGAAGAAGGGGGAATGGAGCCGCCTCTATACCTTTACTGAGGAACCGCAATTGCCCCAAGATTTCTTAATGACTTCCTATTGGTGTGAAAATGCTCCCGATTCGATATTCACTCAAACGGTGATGGTCGCCATCCGGACAAGTGAAGGTAGAAATACGATAGCTGGTGAAGAGTTTCGTATATTTACAGCAGAGGGAGTTCAGTCATTTACACCTGACACGAAACAACAATATGCTGAAGCATTACGCACCCATTTTGGCCTTGTAATATAACGTTAAAATCATTATTTCGTAGTATGAGAATCCACAACCGAAGTGAACTGCACCCCAATTGTTAGACACCATCTAACATTGGAGGTGCATTTTTTTTATGACTAAGTTTAATACAGATGAAAAATTACATGCAGTTATACGTTACCAAAGTGG
>NZ_JBWDNT010000047.1:0-1117 GCF_056269345.1 Paenibacillus sp. J22P15 | reverse complement strand
CCGCAAGGGAGCTAGCCGTCGAAGGTGGGGTAGATGATTGGGGTGAAGTCGTAACAAGGTAGCCGTATCGGAAGGTGCGGCTGGATCACCTCCTTTCTAAGGAAATACCCGGACCCGATGAGGTTCGGATAAACTTGGCAGTTTATCGCTTACTCGTTGTCAGTTTTGAAAGATTAATCATCTTTCAACAGGAAGACCAAAGGGAATACCCAAGGGCCTTTAGCTCAGCTGGTTAGAGCGCACCCCTGATAAGGGTGAGGTCGGTGGTTCGAGTCCACTAAGGCCCACCATTATCGACTCTGAGAAGTCGGTACCCATTATACTTTGGGGCCATAGCTCAGCTGGGAGAGCGCCTGCCTTGCAAGCAGGAGGTCAGCGGTTCGATCCCGCTTGGCTCCACCAATAATTTCACTTGTACCTTGAAAACTGGATAACGAAAGAAAAAGAATTGCTGAAACATCCTTTAGCTACATTGAATTAATTGTTAGTGAAGGTTGTTCGTGATTGATGCGACATCTTTTCGTTTTGTTTCAACCACTTGATCTCTTAGGAAATCAGGGAAATAAAATGAAAACGGCGCACAAGCCGAATCAACCGGAACGATAGGTTAAGCTAGTAAGAGCGCACGGAGGATGCCTAGGCACCAGGAGCCGAAGAAGGACGTGGCGAACAACGATACCGCCCCGGGGAGCCGTAAGCAGGCATTGATCCGAGGATTTCCGAATGGGGAAACCCAGCTGTCGTAATGGACAGTTACTACTAACTGAATACATAGGTTAGTAAGAGGCATACCAGGGGAACTGAAACATCTAAGTACCCTGAGGAAGAGAAAACAATAGTGATTCCGTCAGTAGCGGCGAGCGAACGCGGATTAGCCCAAACCAAGGAGCTTGCTCCTTGGGGTTGTAGGACGTCTCACATGGAGTTACAAAAGTGTTTGGTAGGCGAAGAGGTCTGGAAAGGCCCGCCAGAGCAGGTAAAAGCCCTGTAACCGAAAGCAAGCACTCTCCGAGACGGATCCTGAGTACGGCGGGACACGAGAAACCCCGTCGGAATCCGGCAGGACCATCTGCCAAGGCTAAATACTCCCTGGTGACCGATAGTGAAGCAGTACCGT
>NZ_JBWDNT010000019.1:0-106845 GCF_056269345.1 Paenibacillus sp. J22P15 | reverse complement strand
AACATCAGCCCCGTTAATATCTGTACGGGTATCAATGTTCTGTCTGACATGAACGGCTGCGTTTTGGTCAACCGTGTGATTAGAAGTGCTACCTTTCGTATTCACGATCAACTCAGGTGATTTAACATCAGCCCCGTTAATATCTGTACGGGTATCAATGTTCTGTCTGACATGGACGGCTGCATTTTGGTCTACCTTGTGAATAGAAGAGCTATCTTTAGCTTTCATGATGAGCTCCGGTGCTTTAATATCAGCCCCCTTCGTTTCCGTGCGAGTGTCAATGTTTTGTTTGACATCCGTAGTAGTGTTTATGGATTGCGATAACATGAAATCTATACTTTGATCAATCGTCTCACTATTCAGCGAACTACTAGGAGGCTTAGGCATTTTCGCTAGTATTGCAGCATCACTGACTGGCCCAGGGATTACATTTGAAGCGGGAAGAGTAAGACTTATATCCGTTGTAGCGTTAATTGATTGTAAGTACATTAAGTCTGTTTTTTGATCGATCGTCTTACTATTCAACGTGCTATTAGGAAGCTTTGGCATTTGTGCAAGAGCGGCAGCATCGCTGATTGGCGCAGGGAAGCGCACATCGTTAGTAGTACGTTTTGAATCCGTAATTGCGTTAATTGATTGCAATAACAATAAATCAATGTTGTGATCAATCGTTTTACTAGTCAGCGTGCTATCAGGGAGCTTCGGCATATGTGTAAGAGCTGCAGCATCACTGATTGGAACAGGGAATCGTACATCATTTGCGTATGAGATCCGTTCTGCAGTTGGTGGAACTGCTGTCTTTTGAGCTTCGTTAGCAGTGTGACTTGATGCTGTAGTAGAGTTAACTGACTGTAATACCATTAAGTCTATTTTTTGATCAATCGTATGGCTATTTAGCGTGCTATCAGGAAGCTTTGGCATTTGTGCAAGCATTGCAGCATCGCTGATAGGCGCAGGAAAACGTACATCTGCAGCGGGAAATCTAATTCCAACTGTCGGTGGAGCTGCGGTACGAAGTGCTTCGTTTGCACTAAGGAGTTTCATCTTAATTTCGTTGAACTCTTTCATGTTATCGAAGTCAGGAGCGATAGAAATACGTCCGGATCGAGATAACATTTTTTCGTTAACTTTTTGATTCGTATTCATTCCTGCATTTTTGAAACGTTCATCCATGTTATTAACAAAATCAGTGTGTTTAATCGGTTCTCCTGTAGCGTTTGACTGGTCGACTGCCTGTTTGTACTCCACCTTATATCGATCAAAAAGTTGGATCATACAGAAATCATCCAAGGATGTTTGGAGTTTTCGGTTACGATTAAGCGTTTTTGCGCGCTCCATTTGGTCAACAGCCCGCTTCGGTCGCTGAACCATAAAGGATGCTGCCTGACGAATGGCATTCTCATTTTGGTACATGGTAGCTGCTACCTCTTGGTCATTCATACCCTCATGTATACCTTGAGTGAGAATAGCCTGTTTCATATCACCGCCATCATCTTTGATATCCTTCATACGGGCCTTTTCTTCTTTCCATTCTTTGTCCATTCCACGGAATGGGTTTTTGGTACCATTTCGTAGATTCTCATTAACCTTCTGGACGTAAGGCGTATATTGCGCAGTCTGGCCTGTTTCTGCGGCTATTTCATCTGAAGCTTGCTTCTCTCTTTGATAACGTAGCATCATACTGGAACTCGTTGCATCCGTGAGGCTGGTATCCGACTTTTGCAGTGCACTCGGGTTGAAGGAACTTGGTACACCCTCCGATTGTTCTCTATTAAAGAGCCCAGATACCTTATTTGTTACTCCGTTATACAGGGAACGTGTAACGTTTCGCTGTACCGCATCGAGTAAAGTTGACTTTGGATTTGGCATAGCAGGAATAATACCTGATGCTTTGGAGAACACACTACCAATCTCAGTACGGTATTTAAAGATTACGAATATTACAACGGCTTCTAAGAGCATACCCGTGAACCAGCCCATACCAGCTTGTACAGCTACAATTTTGAAAGTAAGGTGGCCCATGACAAGTGAGAAATCTAGGAAAAACATCGTCATGGTGGTCATGACGGCATATCCAATTAGCTTTACGAATTGTCCTCTTAATACGGAGAATCCCGCTTCCCTACCTGGTAACAGAGCGGCAAGTAGGGTAACCGACATGACTGCCGCATGAATAAGAAGCTTGAAACGCATATAAATCGTTGCAATAGCCCAAAAACATAATAGTCCAAGGATCGGTATGGAAAATATAAAGTTAGAAGCAACGAGGACCATTTGTTCACTTGGTCGTTCCCTACTAACTGCTGGATATCTACTTTCAACACTCTTTAGTGCTTCCTCACGTGCATCAGAGAACGGTTCAGTTCGAAGTACTTTATCAAGATCACTTACATTGACATCGGTATTGTCAAACTGCAGCATCTTATAAGGTCGCATGACTAACTCATCCCATACTTGCTCTGAAATAACAGTTACACCGTCTTGTGAGTTCGTATTAAGGCCTGTCGCCTTAGCTAGGCCTACATACATGGTTTGTCCCACGGAATTACTAAACTGGTTTATAAACTTTAAAAATGTACCGGCTTGTGAAAAGAACATTAAACAAACGACGAGAGCCAGTGTAAAGGTTAAAGCTTGCTGAAGACCATCGAGGAATCGTCCGCGCAACATCAGAAATAATATATAGGCAACGGTAACCATAACTAAAATTCCGCCGATGCTATCCCAGAAACCTCCCTTGATCATCGTTCCTCTACTAATACCGGTAAGGTTTTGAATGATGTCCTCTATTCCATCAATCAATTGATTCATAAAACTAAAGGTAAATGCTTCTCGAGCAATAAAATTAAAGAATTTAGTGAATTGTACGGATCCAAGAAAGGCAGTCGAGAGCATATGGTCATAGGCACGTACGATACCGTCTTGTGCCTTCTTACTGACTTGAAAGAAATTCCGATCTTTCGTCAGTGTTTGGAAAGAATAGTTGGATACCTTGTATTTGTTATAATTGGCATTCGTGTTACTGTCCTTAGGGATCAATTCATCTAATGTGTCTGCATAGACCGAACTAACCGGTAAACCTACACCTAAGAGGAGCATGAGAGACAACCCTAGGATGATAAATAGATTTTTCTTTTTTGACTTGTTAACGTTCTTCTTCGGAATCGTCTGATCCATCCAATTCCTCCTCCCCAGCAGCTACTTCGCTATGATACTGCTGAAAACGTTCCAACAAATCAAATTCGTTATCCTCTTCGTCAGGTTGGGATACAAAGTTTGATTCTTCTGGTGGACGCGTATCGAAACAATCAAAGAGGTGTTGGAAGACGACGTCGATAAAGACGAGACCTACACGGCCATATAGATCTTGCATAAGGCATTGACCATTGTTTAGATTTTTGATCATATCAATATTCTGTTGCGTGGCCTCTAGCCCGAAATACGCAAGTGTATTCTTAATTTTGGTTGTATCTTGATCCCGAAAAGCGAATTTCACACCAATGTTACCGGCCAAGTCACCTGCTACATCTGTCGCATTCTGTGTACCGAATATCGCACCGCCATTGAGACTTCTTCCTGTCCTTACAACCATATCCGCAAGTGCTTTGCCTGCTTGTGTGCCTAGTAGTGCCCATGCTTCATCCATAAAAACGAATTTGAAGATCGATTTATTATGATAGATGAATTTATGAGCGAAGCGTGCGATTGCAAACATCAACGCTACACTCATTTTCTCGCCTAGAGAGTAGTTATCAGGTGATTTATCAGGCGAGGGCATCTGCAAATTCTGAACTTGTAGTATATTGATTGCAAAGTCAATTTTTATAGTGCTCTCTCCACCTGTACCAAAAAGCAATTTTGCAAATGAAAGGGTTTGAAAGCTTTCCAAGATTTCTGCAAGTGTATGTGCTTGTGGGCGCGTTTTACCCATTTCTAATAGAACAGGAATACATTTAGCTAAATAAGGATTTTCTTCTTTTGCCAAGGTGTTCACGGCTTGTGAAATATAGCTGTACTCTACACTGTTTGTCTTCGTTGAAGATAGGTAAGCCAATATTTCTACAGCCGCTTCCTTTGCTGTTTCAATATCATCCAACATTACAAATGGGTCGAGCTTCCCCATGTCTTCTAGTGAGGATGATAAGGTCGCAACTTGAATCTGTCCTGTTAGTTCAGGTAAGTCATTCGGCCAGTTTGAACGTTCGCCTTTTGGATCGAAAATGAGTGTTTTTCCGCCAAGTAATGCTGCATTCTGATAAGAAAGCAGATTACCCAATACGGATTTACCACCGCCGAGCGTTCCGTGTATCGTGATACTTGGACTTCGGTTTTCCTGACTGGCATTTGCAGGGTCGAAGTATACAGGGTGATCGAGTGAACCCGTTGTGCCGATATAGAGCCCTTTTCCATCGCCTAGCTCTTGTGTTGCACCGATCATGCCAGAGGCAAGGTACTCAGGCGGAATGCGTTGTACATAATCGGATACATAACGCGGAGAACCAGGTATGTAATCATTAAAAAGGAGCCATTGATCTCCTGCTGGAATCTCTACTTGTATATTACCGAAGTCACGGTAATGGTCTTGTAATATCTTCACATTACTTTTCAACATGTTCAGATCCGTATGGTAGAGGCCATAGGTTACATGTGTAATGAAGGTTGGGTTTTTGCGTTTTTTGTATTCATCCTCTAAGTAGAGCGCTCTCTCCTGCTTTTCTTGGAGATCAATGGGTACGGTGGCGCCTGCTTCATTAATATTTTTAACTTGGTTATCAATGTCCATTTTTTTACGGCCTAACTTTTTAATTGCTTCGCGTGCTTCAAGTACATCGACCTTAATACTCATTTGTACTGGGAAAGGTAAGGTAGCTGCGCTATAAAGCCATTCACTACCGGGCATATCCATATTTTCAGGTAAGTCAGATAGCGTTAGGTAGGCGTGATAGATATGCTTGTCCTCTCCATCATGCTGCTGATGAAGTTTTATCCGTCTTGGATGCGAACAATCGATTTCGGCTTCAGTAAGCGTTAGAACTTGCCTGGAATCGTATAGAAATGTATCTATCCCGCCGCGGATTCCTTTTCGCTTCTTTGGAGACCAAGGTTCACTATCCGTAGACCGAAGCGATGGATCTGCGATACCCCACCAAAAATTTCGTTTGATGAGCCATTCTGTAGTGGCAGCCGTCCCTCGTTTAATTTTCATACGGCGAGAGAGTCGTTCGAAAATTTGTCGTTCCCTAATGAGGTAACTTTGAAATTCATGTTCATAAATTTCAGGTTCATTAAGACCGGTCCAATTCTCGATGGCTCGTTTTGGATGCAAAATCATCTTTTTAAGTTCTGATGCAATACTACTGACATGTTCGATCAAATCTTGTTCGTCGCCCTTAGGGAGAAATACAGCAATATAAGCTCGATAGTCGGCGTTGTTTGAACCATCGATGGTATTGTAATTTTCCTGAAGGTACCCGTTTATGTCCCCAATCATTCGAATCGCCTTTTTTTTCAAAGGACCGGATACACGTTTTTCGATTAATCTTTCATGGTGCTTATTGATGTCATGTGTTTTAGGTAGCCACATAATGTGGAACTTATCTGTGAGTAGTCCTAGGAAGGAAGTTTGGGTTATTAAACGATCTATTTTCTGCTGCTCACTTAGATGATCGTATATATAAGAATCTAATTCATAAAGTGCCCAAGCTTCTTTGTTATGGTTGAAGATAAGGTTTCGCTCAAAATAGGCAATAGGAAATTCGATATTGACTTTCGATACACTCTTTTTGGTATTCGCTATGGATGATGCCAATACGATTAGCCTCCTTATAGAAGAATAGAGCGTGTTTAGACACGCTCTCTCGTAGTGCGATATATCACAATACTTTTATACACATATCGTTTGTTGTGTTCTATTTTTCGGTAGCGATGAAGATGCTTATTGCGCATCCAGAAGAAAATCATACTAAGCAGCCATTTATGTGGCGCTTTGCCGTCTAATTTCTGTTTGGCAATTAGCCAAGTAGATACTATGGGAAGAAAGAAGTAGCTGTAGACACCTGGAATGAAGAAGAGTATTTTTCCAACAAAAGCCCAGAATATCCAGCAAGCAAAGAATACGCCCACGAGTCTGAGATTTACGGGTATGGGTAGCTTCTTGCCTTCCAGTGCATAAATGACCCAATCTAAGTTCCATAGCTTCGTATAATTGGATACGGTTATGCGTGGAGATTCTTGTTTTTCACTCACTTTTATTAACCGAATACAGCTTTCCAAAGTGTAGTGGCTAAAGCCTGCATTGCAGTCCAGTTCATGATCATGGCTACTACTAATGTTAATGCGAAGAAGCTAATCAATTTCATCCAATCTCTAGTAAATAGGAAATATACACATACGCATAATAAAACTCCGGGGATAAGTGCACCCACATTTTTAGTGACCCAGTTATTTGCGTTTACGCCGGGATTACTTGCAAAAGCAGGAACTACGTAGCTAATAGACGAGAGCGTAAGCAGTGAAACACGAAGGAACATTTTTTTCGATTGAATCATTGGGTAAAACCCCTCTCAATTATTGGTTTGTTGTTATAGGTGGATTTGATGCGGGAGTCTCAACCTGGTTTTGTAAACCGCTACCTTCAGTTGTCTGTTGTTGATTTAAGTCTGTTTTGGAATCATAGTTTTGACCTAAAAAGAGTACATATAATCGACCATCTTTCTCTGTAGCATTTATTGTCCACATATTGGTAAATGTTTCTCCCAGTGAACTCTTCACGATTACAGAAGCATCGATGCGATAATATTTTGGTAAATCACCAGCAGCATTTATTTGAAATATGTTCACCGATTCTATTTTTTCAAGTGAAAAGGATGATTTTGGCACGAACTCGGGTGGTTTAACATGGTCCGCGTAATAGTATTTCAATTGGCTTACATTACCTTCAAAGTATGATTGAAGAAAACTCCCAGCAAGTTCGGTACCAAGGTCAACAATTAAAATATCATTTACAGGTTGGCCAATGATTGACTCTTCCTTCTGTCCCTTCTCTTGTTCTGCTATGAAGCGTGGATAAGAGTGAATTAACAAACCGTTTGTAGTTAATGTGACAGGTACTACCATGTACGTTTTATCTGTAATGGTAGTCTTTTCAGTCTTAGTAGTTTGACCGGGTATGGATATGAGAGATGCATCAGCATTCAACTCAACTGTTCTACGTATTACAACGGTGATGTCGAATTGTTTATCATTGATTTTCTCACTAGCGTAGACTTCTGCTGATTGTACACGGGATGAACCTTTAACGTTATAAGTCTTTAATCCAGCATCTTGTTCAATACCAGTAATAAATTTAGCTAGACGTTCTATTCGTTCATTGGGCTTGTCCGCATCCCATGTGAAGTACTCCGCTGCAAAGTCGGTTGCAAAACCCTTTACATTATCAGCAGTCGTAGGCTCATTGCTGCCGACTGTTGTGTAGTTCTCTATTATTCGTGTTCCTTGTGCACAGGATACCAATCCCTTTATAAAGACAAATCCGATGAATAACCAAACAACAATTCGGATTAATCGTTTGGGGAACATGGTATTTGGAGCCCGCGGTTTTATTGCTTTATCTGATTTAGGTTTAGGATCTGTCTTCTTTACCGCAGGAGGTTCCTTGGTCTCGGTAGCATCCTCTTTCTTTTTCTTCTTTGAAAAAAGGGACAATTTTTATTTCACCTACTTATGAACTTTTTTTGTTCTTGTTGCCAAAGATAATTGCACATAGGATTAAACAAACGGCAAGAAGTATGAGTGCGTACTTTGTGTCAAAGCCCATGAACCAATTCCATGTTGATACTACTTTTTCCCATAAACCAGGTGCTTGATCTGCAACTGCTTTTGACGCCTGGTCAATGATCTTCTCTACTGTTTCATGTGAATCGCTTCGGATCGGTTCCGAAGTTGTAGCGGGTGTAGGAGTTACAAATTCGGTTTGTATTGGTGGTTCTAAAGTGGGCTGCTTAACAGGATCGCGAATAAATAGGACTGCTGCGATCAGAATAAACAGAATGCTGACACATAAAAGAACTATTTTTTTGTTTTTGCTCAAATAACGTTCACCCCCACTCAATAGTAGTATATTAGATTATCAATATACTAACATATCATTTAGGTGATTAATATATTAGTATTAGAAAAATCTTGTAGCTAATTATTCTCTGTTTATCAGCTTTTGCATGTTATAAAGTTATTCGTTTTTTATGAAATGAATCTAAATTTAACGCTATTAACTCTAACTCTTACAATCAAATTGATCTTGAATTACAATTTAGGATCGTACACGTGAACTTATTCCCCTATCGCCCACTCTTGATGTTGTATTCATCAATATGGATGTCTCAGTACCCTCTTCTAGATTAATTATTAAGGTCATTTACCTGCAAACCTAGAATAAGCTGAAATAATGTCTGCTATATTCCTTCCTGTGACCACCCTATTATCAGTTCCAAATACCCGTTTTGCTGCATTATCTATATTGATTAGTCGAGTTTTATAGACTGCATCCGGAATTATAAACGTAATTATCCCATTTCTTATTACTTTATTGGTCGATAGTTTAATGATATCTCTATATCTTTCTAGTTTTTTTTCAATAGAAACTTGTTCTGTGTAAAATGGAGAACGTTGTACTGGTTCAGTAGATCTATCGAGTTCAACGTAGAACACCTGTTGACCACTCCTAAGAATCGCATCCGGTCGTACAGAGTTAATCTCATTATCACTATAGACCGACATTGATGGGTACCAATCCCACTCTTGGAATTGTTTCAACTCAGGGAATTGCGACATCCAACGATATTTAAGATCCAGATATACCTTTCCAAGTTCCCAAAAATGATCTTTCTTCGCTCTCTCCATATCTAATTCATGTTTAGACAGACGGTTCTCCTCTAGAATACCTCTCTTGATTTCTACGATTCGAAGACCACGACTGCTTAAATAGTACCAAGTTTCTCCAATGATCCTCCCCCGTTTATGAGACGGGTATTCTGATGAACCTGGAATGAATGAAGATGCTTCCACTAAACCCCGATCTTTAAGTCGCTTAAATGTTCGTCGCGATTTTATGAGCGCTCGATTTTTGTTCTTCACTATTAACTCATTCTTCTGCTCAGAACTCGATTTTTCATACTCAGGATAATGGAATTCTGGCGTGTCTAAAAAATATGTATCTACAACTGTTGTTTGAGGCATACAACGACATAAATACAAATCTGTTAATAACCGCCATTCGGTATTAGAAATTAAATCGATGGTTTTACCTAGTGTAAAGTCAGACGAATTTCGTTTCTTCTTCTTGTTATTATCATGTAAATCGCTTTCGTCTCTTTCAGGTAACTTACTGTCTTTTACCATTACTGCTCCTCTCTTGTTCCATGATTGGGTTGGGGTTGATTTTTTTGTTGGTGTTTACGGTATTAGTCGGGATTTGAACTTCTTGATTTATCTAGAAACTGCAAGACTTACTGGATTTTTGAGCTGCATTTACACGTTCGACATTAATCTGTACGTACATCTATACCAAAGGTATGACAAAAAGCTCGATGTAGGACTTGTTTAAAACATTACATAAAAACAGCAATTAATAATCATAAAGCATGACGTATGAACATAGTAGATAAAAAAACACTCCTCTCTCGACCTTGATGATTTGATCTCTAGATTTGAATACCATCATCTCTTGGTCTAGTAATTTAACTTACGAGATCATAGTAATACATCTAGGTTTGGGATATCAATATTTGATTCAAAGAATAAACCTGAACTATTGCGTATTAACACGAATAGATCTGAATTGAACATTTGAAAAGACTCGGATAAATGCGGATAATACCAATCATATTCGTATAAAGGTATTATGTTAATATAATAGGATTATAATCATGTGCTACTAAGATTATTATGATGGTTGACTATTGGTATAAAAATCCTTAGAATTAGTCGTATAGATAATTTATGATTTTTAAAAACCAAGGAGGAAATAAGATGAAGCAATATCATTTTTTCGTAGGGAACGATAATGGGAATAGCGAACAAGACATTATTGTTGACGGTGTTTTGATTCGACAACCTAATGTTTATTCAATGATTGGTCAAGTTCCTTGGTCTGATGACGATATAGATGTACAACGAAACCTTAAAGATATATATGATAATTTAGTAGTTTCAATAGTATCTGGAGCAGGGATACCAACTGGAACGTATACTATTGGTAAACACGCTTTAAAAACTAACGGTGAAAATGTTACGAACTTATATGTAAAAGGGAATAATGCAAAATCGGATCAAGTGGTACCATACATAAATACTCTTGCTAATATTGCTGCCAGAGCTGTTCAAAAAGCACACGCTGAAGGCGACCTTTCAGATGAGATAACTGTAAATACGGATATGGCAACAGCGTTACCCGTAAAACAACATTCTCCTAAGAATACAACTATCATGAAAGATCGTTTTATGAGCGGTAGTCATAGCGTCACTGTACATCTTGGAGTAACGAAAAAAGTGAATGTAAAGATTATCTTTAGTTATATTCACATTCTTCAAGAAGGAACTCCAGCAGTATTTGCTTTACAATTAGATGCAATTGGGAACTGGCGTACTAAAGGTTACAATGATCAAACAGATTCGAGTGCTCCTCTTCTCTTTAAAGAGTTTTCTGAATTATATAACCTTGGAGATATAGATGGCAGCTATTTAGAAGGTAAAAATATTCTTCATTTAGATTGTGGAGATGGTACTACCGATACTCCTTTCACACGAGGTGATGCGGTAGACAAGGACTTCTGTGATGGTGTAAACCATGGAGTTGGCCATGCAATCGATCCAGCCATTAGTGATTTAATTAATTTAGCTCCGCAAGCTTTTAACTCTATCTCGAGACAACAATTCAGTGAGATTCTTAAGAGTCAATATGCGGGTCGTAAGAACAAATTTTTAAATGAAGCTTTACAAGCTTTTCATCCACATTGTGAAAACCAAGTCACTCAAATTATTAAACATGAGAGTGATCAAATTTTAAAAATTGGTACTAATGAAATTGACATCATTGCAGTTTACGGTGGTGGTAGTATACTAATGCGGGAACAGCTGTATCCAAAATTGTTGGAATTAGCTAAAGTAAATCGAATTGAATTACTATATGTTCCGGCTCATTATGCTGTGACTTTAAATGCTGAGGGTTTAGATTGGTTTGCACGTAGCGAAATCTTCGAATCTCTTAAAAAATCTTATTTACTAAAGAATAAGATTGTTGTGACCCCTGCTATGAAAGAGATAGCTGCTTCAAACGAATAGTTCAAAATTGGATAATATATGACCCTATGGTTATTGGGGAGGTGAGAACATCATATGAGGAAAACAGACGCCAAGCCAGGAAAACCAGTTGTAATGAAGCTTCGGGAAGATGAAGAACAATTGGTAATTGATTGGATTAATGCTCAAACCGTACATGGTGACTCTATAAGATATTTAATTCAAAAAGATATCGCTGAGAATGGTATTCAAGATTTACAATTATCAGTACCTCGAACGAGAAGCATAGAAACAATTAGACAAAATTTGCAAACTGGTCAAGGGTATCAACCTTCTATTCAAGTACCTGTTTATGCCAATCAGCAAACAACAGCACCTGTCTCTTCATCATTATCTATTCCACAAGATAATCTACAAAATAATGTGGATGTAAGGTCAGAGACTTCTATTCAAATACCTGTTTATGCCAATGAGCAAACAACAGCACCTGTCTCATCATCATTATCTATTCCACAAGATAATCTACAGAATAATGTGGATGTAAGGTCAGAGACTAATTTCGAAGTTGAAAATATTCCTTCTAAAATTGAGACCGTAAAACAGGAGTTCATACCAATTGATAATAGTGAAATAGGTGTTCAACATAATAATCAAATCAAACGTCCTTCAAAGAAGGCTTTTGATTCTTCAGTTATTAGTAGTTACCAAAACTAATAAAAATGGACCTTTTCAATCGAAAAGGTCCATTTTTTAGTTTAGGAGTTGCATTTACTATTTAGTGCGAATTTATTTGAATAGTCAGATGCATTACGTTTCTTCCTCTTGTTATTATCATGCAGCTCACTTTCTTCTCTTTATGGTAATTCAATGACTTTTTACCATTAGGTCTTATCTTTATTTCTTGGGTTTGGGTTAATTTTTTTGTTATTTTATATAGAATTAGTCGGGTTTTGAATTTATTGATTTCTTTAATATCTGCAAGACTTGTTGGCATTTAGAACTGCATATACAAGTAAGAAAATAATCTATATGTACATCTATACCAAAGGTATAACAAAAAGCACGATGTTGGATTTGTTTAAGACATTTCATAAATACAGCAGTTAATAATCACAAAGCATGACGTAATAACATAGTAGATAAAAAAATACTCCTCTCTCGGATATGATCTTTTGAATTGAAAATCATCATTTCTTAACCTAGTTATTTAACTTTCGAGATCTTAGTAATACAAATAAGTTTGGAATATCTATATGTTATTCAGAGAATATACCTGAACTATTGCGTATTAACACGAATAGATCTGAATTGAATATTTAAAACGACTCGGATAAATGCGGATAATACCAATCATATTCGCATAAAGTTATAATTCAATTTAAATGCTATTATAATGTTATACCAATGTGATTTTCTTGATAAAGATCATCTTTAGTTATATTCAGATTCTTCAAGAAGATACTCCAGCGGTGTTTGCTCTATAATTAGAAGTGAAACGGGCGTACTAAAGGTAAAAACAATCAAAAAGTTTCAAGTGCTCCTCTTCTCTTTAAAGAGTTTTCAGAATTATATAACCTTGGAGATATAGATGGCAGCTATCTAGAAGGTAAATGTATTCTTCATTTAGATTGTGGAGATGGCACTACCGGTACTATTTTCACACGATTTGATGTGGTGGACATGGACTTCTGTGATGGTGTAAACCATGGAGTTGGCCACATAATCAATCCAGCTATTAGTGATTTAAATAGTTTAAAAATCAAGTCGCTCAAATTATAAAAACCTGATAGTTATCAAATTTTTAAAATTGGTACTAATGAAATTGACTTCATTGCAGTTTACAATGATGATAGTATACTAACGCTTGAACTGCTGTATCCAAATTTTTGGAAATAGTTATGTAAATCGAATTGAATTACTAAATGTGCAGGCTCATTAATGCTGAGGATTTAGATTGGTTTGCACGTAGCGAAATCTTCGAATTTCTTTATAAATCTTATTTACTAAAGAATTAGATTGTTGTGTCAGCTGTTATGAAAGAGATAGCTGCTTCAAACGAACAATTCAAAATTGAAAAATATATGACCCTATGGTTATTGGGGACGTGAGAACATCAGATGAGGAAAACAAACGCCAAGCCAGGAAAACCAGTAGTAATGATTTGAGCATTATCCAATCAATTACCCTTTGTTCTTCATCTTCCCCAAAATTTACATATCAGTACCTCGAACGAGAAACTTAGAAACAATTAAACAAAACTTGCAAACTGTTCAACGGTATCAACCTTCTATGCAAGTACCATGAGCTCTATTTCTGCCAATTTTAAAGACAGGGCCGTTATTCGCTGCTGCCTTTATGATCAAAACATATGCGCTTCTTTGCATTTCTAAAAAACGCAGATATAACATCTTAAAGAGCAGCATAGAGATAAGCTAAAATGATAACATTCAAATCCATTATAAAAATTGACTGACCGCTATATAGCAACAAACTCATAACTCTGTGCTGGTATATATCTTGTTAAATTTAAGACCATTATTGCTTATGATAATTAAAGCGATTTGTCTAGTGCGGAAATGATCTTCTCCCCCATCGAACGAATGTTAATTATATTCTGTTTCTACTTAATATTCGCACTTACTCGGATGTATCCGTTTGTCTCGAGTAGAAAGTTAATGGCCACGACTTTTTAATTCAGAATGGAGAAAGTAAACCAATAGTGTCCAGAAATACCACACTAGAAGCCCCACAGTGCTAAAGTACAGAGGGGCTTCTAGTGTGGTTATTTGAAGTTTCCACTGAAAATTAGCGCGGATTGCCATTTTATAGATGCGGATCATCTATTAAGTGGTAACGCGAATCATTAACACGCAGTCATATGATAACCTGAGTAAAATAGGAATCTTGCAATCTTCTAATCTATTAAGATTATGCCCACCTTCTGTATTTGTTAAACACTTTATATAAATGTTCTTAAATACTAAAGTGGTTATTTAAAAATAAGTACTAGTCTATACGTAGAACCTTATATTCCGTTAGTCGTATTACCCAATCTGTGTGATTCATAAATTAACTGGTGACAGTGTGTATTGATCTTTAAGATACAAAACCTGTAGGTTACCGTAAGCTGCCCTTTGCAACTTCTACTCTTTTAGAAGATAACTAAGTTCCTCAATTTGATTTGCTACAATTAAAGATATCTCTGCAAACAATAAGCGATTGAGGGTGTTGCAAGGTTACTGAAGTTGTTGGAACTAGGCTAATTTGCATTCTGGTTTATTGTCATATTTCAGGCAAATTACTTCTCACCCCTCTTCCACATAGATAGACTAATAACCTCTAACTTGATTTGATCAATAGTAGGTATTCCAACTATTAACCGATGATATTCTATGGATTTAAGAATTTTATTTCCACAAGGTGATCAGACTCCATTTGAATTATTATAAGATAATAAATCTATTATAATAGGATTAGTATAATATAATAATGATATACAAATGAGCCCTTGCAGAATGTCGAATAAAGAACAGTTATTCGCAGTTATTCACCCAAACATAAATTCGGATTTATACGGATTTATCTGGACGTATACGAATTATGTTGGATACATGTCTTGGTTAAGTAGGTTACGGGTGAATAACGGCGAATAAACAGTAGATATTCAGATTTATTCGCTAAGGATCTAAACGGATATGTGCGAATAAATCTGAGTAAATTCGAATAAATGCGGAAATATGCTGGATTTCAATAATATATGAATAAATCCGAATTAGTTCTTTTTATTCGTAAGTACATACTGTAAAATGGGTTTATAGAATGCTGAAACGGGTGATTATAAAATGAATGAAGAAGATACAGTAGTTACTAAGAGCGAATTAGCACAAGCTAAAAAAGATGAGATGTGGGAACTATTACTGGATGCATTTGAAGGTAAATCAGTCCTGTTTGAGATGTATAAAAAAAGAGGAATGCTGGATCGGATACTTACAGAAAAGATATTGTCAATGGATAAGGATGCTTTATACTTAACTAGCCAAGTTGCTGATATTTGTGAAACACAAGATTATGTAATTAAAAATAAGCGTCGCGAGCTGCTAGATTATGTTAATCCTAATACTATGGGCGAAGGAAATAGTAAGACCTATAAACATAACTTCATATCGGTTTTTAAGTTAAAGATGATAGACGGGCTCACTGGAGAAGGCTCGGAATTTACTATACCGCAATTAAGAGAGATACTATATGGTTCACCTGGGAAGCCAGCGACAGCCGAACAAAAACAAGATGGAAATAACGATATATTGTTACAAATGATCAAGAAGATGGAAAGATTCGAGAATTTTTATTCTCATATAGAATCAGGAGAGTTTTTCAATGAGGTTGAAAAGAGGGCGAAATCAGCAACACAAGATTTACTCATTGAAAATTCGAAAGATGATGAAGTGAAAATTAAAACAATAGAGATATATGAAAATGTGATTTCATCAGAAACAACGATTCAAGAAAAAGAAGAGCAAATTGAACTATTCAACAAATTAGTAATCGAATATCCAGGACAAGAATATACAATAAAGTTATATAAGAGCGCGGCAGAAGAGAGGATAAGTAAATACAAACAAGATCATAGAGAACTATTCATACGCACTCTAAAAGAAAAAGTAATGGAACTATTTGATAAATATGAAGAAACAAAAAATGCAGAAGAAAAAGAATCAATTCATAAGCAACTCAAAGATATAGGAAAAGAAAATCCGGATTTGAATTTTGAGATAAGAGTTTGGTTAAATACAATTGGAAAAGAGAAAAAGAAAAAAGGTATATTCAATTGGTTTAAATAATGAAAAGCAAATATCCTTTCCTTTAATTTATAAAAAGGGAAGGATATCGTGCTATTACTATATCAATATTATAGTATATTGATATAGTAATATATTAGTTTGTATACTGGTGGAAAAGGAGAGGATGTAGTGAAATACGTAGGTATGATACTTGGTGGAATATTTTCCGCTGCGGGACACATGGTTGCATTCATTTTTAAAAATATATTCATTGCTTCACGAAGATTTTCTATGGATCCCGCTAATAAAAATTTTATTTGGAACTTTCAAGCGTTATCGTTATTAGCTTTCTTGTTATTGATATTCTTCTGGTTGATTGGGAAGTACCAAGACCAGTATTACGGTTTATCAGAACCAGTATTCTATCGAGCCATTCCAATACATATCGCTTGTTTTCTTGGGCATGTTATATATTCCTGTCCAGCATTATTTAAAAACGTTTACGCAAAACCAATAATACAAACATTTTTAAATTCGTTGAGTACTTTAGCTCTAGGACAAATAATATTAAAGTATGTACCTTATGGTGTAGGTATGCTGTTGGTAGCTATATTGTTCTTTGGGGTTTTAGTTGTAACCTTATATTACACGTTACAGTTTAATATCAAAGCTACTGTATTTAATCGATTAACTTTAACTGTGGAAAAATATGAAATGAATCAAAAGCGTAAGAATGATAATACAAAAGAAACTACAAAGAAAGATTCAATTTCAACAGAAGAAATGTATGAATTTGAAGGGATTGATTTAAACAAAAAAGGTAGTTTATCTCATCTGCGCTACTATTCAAAAGACTGTAAGTTAGAGTTATTTCATACTCAACCTACTAAAGAAAAGCAAAGTCAGCTGGTGTCTATTAGTAGAAATGATAGGGCCCAACATACACAAATTATCGGTGGTACAGGTGCGGGAAAAACATTACTTGCAACTAACCTTATCTCACAAGATTTATTAAACGATTATATTGGTAGTACGATAATTGAACCCAAAGGTTCATTAATAAACAGATTATCAAATTTTATGGATAGGACGGATCGGCCTTACTTCAGACTTGATCCTGAATTTGAGTTTTCTGATTGTTTGAACCCGTTTGATGTACCTGATGGACAAGATTATGAGCCAATGATTGAAGCAAATGTATCGGCATTTCATGGTTACTTGGGACCTGAGGCGGTTCAGTACTTTAAAAGTCGCTCTACGCAACTCATGCGTGTATGTATAAAAGCGTTAAAGATACTCTATGGTAACGAATGCGGATACAATGAACTTGATCGATTAGTACAACCTTTAAATGATGATTATAGGGCTGAAGTATTATCGGAGTTGAGAGGTCAAGAAAATCAGGTACCTCTTTTAATTGAGTACACAAGAAACATGGCCGGCAGTCCTAAAATGCAAGAACATGCGATGCAAACGTATTCTAATTTATATGATTATTTAACTGAGCTTACAAGTAATAAATACATACAAAAAATATTCTGTAGGAAGTCCACTTTTAATATAGATTATGCATTACGTAATGGAGATGTAGTTTTAGTAAACGGAGCATACGGTACTCTTCAAACATTGACTTATACAGTAGGTAGGCTTTACCTAAATTTATTACGAGCAAGTACATTTAGAAGAAATTTAAAAGAAGAGATACGTGCGCATCAAGTGACAGTTGACGAGATCGAAATGTTTGCAGATGAAGAATTTTCAACCTTTATGGAAATGGCTCGTGAATTTGAAGTGTTTGTAAATGTAATACATCAAGGTAATGAACAACTTACAGATGTAAGCAGACGGTTAGGTGCAATGGTCAAGCAAAACGCGGTCCAAAAATTTATTCTTGCTGGTTTAGAGAATGAAGATGCTGATTATTATGCTGATATGATTGGTGAAGAATATAAAATCGGTATTAGCAGCGGTACAGATGAAATGTCAGCAAGTGGATTTAAAACTCAAATAAAAGAAGAGAAGAGATACACAGTAATGCCGGCAGAAATTTTAAAACTTAAAGGATATAATCCGGAAACTGGAGCACCTGGTGAGTGTTTGTTTAGAGGTGTTCATAACAACATACGACTTGATCCAGTAATCGGTTTAGTATATCCATTACCAAGAAAATTATTTAACCCTATTGTGAGTGAAAAGGATGGAAAATCTGAAAGAGAAATTGAAAATGAATTAATTGAACATGATCAAATGAATGAAGATATTGAAGATGAAATAATCAATAAGGAGGATGAAAGCGAAGTTAAACAAGAAAATAGGCTGGCCTTAATAAAACAAAATGCACAATTATTGAAAGAGCAAAATAAAGAAACAACAAAAAGTGATGTCCCAGTAGATAATCTGAATAAAAGTTACGAAGACAATTCGAATTATCAAATTATAAGAAATTTATTGTGGGATAGTGAAGAAGAAATAGCAGCCGCAGAATCAAGTGAACTCGAGAAAGAATATCCAAAAACTGTTACATTTGCTCCAGCTTCTATTGATGATACAACAATGAAATTAGCTCAAAGAATAAAAAACGCTTCTGAAGAGAAACGACTAAATAAAGAAAAAGAATAGAAAAGCGGAGATAAACTCCGCTTTTTTCTATTCCCATTTTTCTGATTTTAAAGTGTGGAAAATTTCATTGAATTCTTTCAGTGCTTTATTTCCCAAATCAGTTATTGTATATAGTTTCTGTCTACCGCTTGTACTGTATCCTACAAGTCCAAGAGATTCAATCCAAATTAATGCAAAGTTCAATTCTCCTCTTCGAACACCTGCTTTTAATGATAAATCCTCTTTGTTGTAATCTTTAGTAGCAAGTGTTTGCATAATTAACTTGGAGGCATTCGGCAAATTAGATATCATTTCTCTTAAATAAGGTTTCAATAGTGAATCTAGTTCAAAAGTAATTTGAGAATTATTGTCTACAGAATTCATTTATTACCCGCCTTTCTTTCCAACGATCTAATATTCTAATAATCTAATATATATATTAACACATGTTTAAGCAAACAATAAATA
Organism: Paenibacillus sp. J22P15; assembly: GCF_056269345.1. Classification (NCBI taxonomy): domain Bacteria; kingdom Bacillati; phylum Bacillota; class Bacilli; order Caryophanales; family Paenibacillaceae; genus Paenibacillus; species Paenibacillus sp. J22P15. The sequence continues at coordinate 87,703 of NZ_JBWDNT010000019.1, read as the reverse complement.
AGAAAATGAATCCATTAGAATCTAAAAAGTAGAGATGATAAAAAAATTGACTTGAGCAGATTAATGAGTAGTTAGAGATTTTAAAAGTAACTTGAAGTCATTATTTTGAAAATTTGTTCTAGAAGATTTCTTTTTGTTTTTAAGAATTGTTGTGTAGATAAAAGTTCTTAATTTCGATGCTTGTAGCAAATTTATATTAACAAATTTATCATTCGAATTTTCAGAAAAGAAGATTTTACCTAAAACTTCATCATAGTATTTTATTAAACTAAAATTAGCAAATACACCTGATTGTACTTTTACAAATCCGTTAGATTCAAGTTGATCTTCAAAAACAATAAATTCGTAAAGTGTTTTTATTTCATTATAAGTACTATTTTGTGTATGGTAATGAATTTCATTGTTATTCGTAACTTCAATATATAGGACACTGAAAAGATCAAGTTCAATAAATTCAAACTCAATTTCTGAATCAAAAGACAGATGGCCGGCAATGTGCATTAACTCAGTAAATGAAACTTTATATGCCTCAGCAAATTTTCTTAGTGTTTTCGGCATTGGGACTATAGATGTTAACTCTGAACTATTTAACTGTTTCTTACCTTGTTCTACATCTCTAATATAGCCATGACTCAGATTAGTCAGTTTGGCTGCTTGTCTTAAACTAAAACCACATGATTTCCTCACTCTTTCTAAATACGTTCCAATTTCTACTCTCATCTAATTTTTCTCCCTTGAATCAATCTGAATATATCCATATAAAAATGCATTCATTGCTTCTATTATAATGTTATTAGTATTTTATTTTAATTCTATTAGTGTAGAATTATAATCCAATTATAACAAGGTTATAATTGGCGTGAAAAAATGCGTTAAAAATTTTGTGAATAATGAAGCAGCATAGATAAATAATAGTATATTAATTATGCCTTTGAGAGAGGAGAACTGTTATGTATCATTTTTTTGATCCATCGATTAAACCGTATGTTACAACAGATCTCAACGGTCAAATACTATATATTCGTACATATGGTCTTCATCATTATGGTTATCCAGATTTAATAATGGATGAAATAATAGATAATTATAATGAAATTTTCTATTCCATTATTAGCAGTGTATTTAGACATGATCTTGATGTGAACAAAAGATTTACTTTTGATGATCATATTATTAAGCTAGTTCTGAATGATGAAGGTTTATTGAATATTAAGGTAATGGAAGAAGAGAGTTTTGAAATAATAACTATCTTAAATCCGATTACAAGTTCAGAAGCAAAACATAAAACTAGAGGGCTAACAAAAATTTTCGGACAACCGGAAGCGGAAATAGATGGGAAAGTGGCATATGCTATAGAAATACTTGCATTTTTAATAGACGAAGTCAAATCAGGTGTGATATATGATGAAGATTATGTAATTACATATGAGGATAATAATTATCATATTGTGTATTCCCTAGATAGACTAGGGAAAAGAACATTAAAAGTAACATTTGATAAAGAATCAGAGTATACACATAAAAAATCACTGAAGAAGGAGAAAGCCAGACATTTAAAAAGAATTAAATAAATATCTTCTACTTTTCAATCTCATATAGTAATATATTAGTATATTATATTACTAACTAATTAAATTTGATATCATCCAGAAAGGAGTAATGGTTTGACTAATGATCAGTTAATACATGAATTAAACTTTGTTATTACTCATCCAGCTTGCAATCTTGTTAACGTAGAAGCTTTTTATAATACTTGTTTACTGACTTATGAAGTAGTTCCTTTGCTCTTGATAATCAATCATATGATTGAAGTAAAGCCGACACTTTTATTCGAATGGTCGGAAAAAAATGAAATAATTAAAAAAATGTTAAATGAAATGGAAATAGATAGTAAAGCAATTAACAAAAATAAGAGTAAAGATGTATATATAACAACTGATCTGAGGACTCAAACTCCAGCAAGAAATGGATGTTATAAGATCACATGGACAACGGATATGGAAGAAGATCGAATAGATCTTTGTTTTAAAAAACAAAAAATAAGGATCAAATGCGAAACATTGGGTGAAATGGATCTTGTAGGATTGAGTAAAACTGATGAAAGTAATAGATACAATTTGTACATAAAAAAAAGGAGTGAAAGAAATGAATGATATTTTAAAATCTAATCCAATGCAGGAATATAAGACTTCATTACGTAGAAATTTAATTCATCAAGGCACTGTTGTAAGTATTGAAACACATGCACCTCTAGGAAAAGCTATGCAGTGTGCAATAATTGAACTTAACAATGGTTTAAAAGGAATAATACATGAAGATCAATTTGATACCCATAAGTATCGCTCACTGGTAGGATTTATCGATCATAAAATTGACTTTATGGTACTTAATGTTGCTAAACAGGGTTTAGATAGCCTAAAAGTATTTGATGATGAGAAAGGTATGGTATTGCTTTCACGAACACAAGCGTTGGAAGAACTACGTGAAGAATTTTGGGAAGCTGCAGATGTTAATCACATTTGTCCGGCAGTAGTTTCAGGTTTTGAAAATGAACGTTTATATGTAATGATTAAAGGTGTTTCTTGCGTGCTACCGATTCAAGATTATGAGTATGATTGGACTCCTTCTGGACGTAATTTAATTCCGTTGGGAACAGAAATTACAGTGAAAATTAAGCATATTGATCGAGAAAACCGGCAAGTACGAGTTACAAGAAAAGAGTTGTTAGAAGATCCCTGGGTGCGAGTCAGAGAAAATTTCAAAATTGGTGATAGTTACAGAGGAATAATCACCAGTGTTGTTGAAAATGTGGGTATTTTCGTTAAAATTGCTCCAGGTATTGAATCATTAGCATGGTTTCCAGATCGAGTACCAAGTCATGGACAACTAATCGGAAAAACTGTGGCCGTTAGAATTAAAAATGTTGTCCCTGAAGGAAAGAGAATTCGCAGCAAAATAGTTAATTTCCCACATGAAGTTTATTAGGAGGCAGCTTGATGGAATACAATGTTTCACCTCTTATTAAATCTCAAAATCCTACACTGCGTTCGAATCCGTTATTAGACGATTCATATGCATATATCCAAAGCTTAGAACCTCTAACTAAACATGATTATAATTATATAAAAGGGAAAATTGAAAATGGATGGATTACAGAAAGAGATATTGAAATTGTAAGATTTTTGTTCGTACATAGATGGGCTACATTATCACAAATTAGTAAATTATTTTTTTCAAATATTGAGCGTGAGGGTACTATACGCACACGATTGAATAAGTTGAAAAAATTTGGTCTTGTAAGGAAAATACAATGGACGAGTTATTCAAAACCAACTGAGAATAGGCCGAGCTTTTATGAACTTGGATCGAGCGGTGCAGATATTCTGAAGTTTAAATTTGGTATGTTCATTGGGAAAAGGGATCCTAGAATTGATAAACAAACTACAATGTTGTTTAGAATGAAATATATAGTAACAAATGAATTCTATAGACAACTTAGAGAATGTTTTAATATAATACATTTTGAATTTCACCCGATGATCACCGTAAATGAAGAAAAACAAATTCCAACAGCTACATATTCATTAAAGACTCCTAAGGGTAAGGAGTTGGTGTTTTTTCTTATCTGTCATCGAGATGATGATAATTGGATAAAAACAATACGATACCAAGCACAATTTTATAAACAATATTATAAAAGCACAAAAACAGAACCAGTCCTAGTAATCTTAGTTTCAACGAAACAAAAAGCAGATCTTGCTAGTAAGATATTGGAACAAGAAGACGTTATAAAATATTCATGGTTCATTACTGATGAAGATTTGTATAATGACAAAATGCTTTTATCAGAAAGTTTCTTTGTATATGAGAAAGGTGATAAGCTGTATTTGGATTTAAAATAAAAACGAAGTATTAAATTACTATATCAATAAACCTTTGAAATTTTTATTAAAGAGTTATGGAGGAGTACAGTTTGATTCATACTATGAAAATCGAACTTCTTACTGATCAATTTCAGCACAAAGAGCTGCTAGAAGTTATGCATTTATTTAACGTGGTATGTAACCACATTAGTAATGTAGGATATAAAACAAATACACAGCGAAATAAAATTAAACTTTCAAAGGAATGTTATACAGAAGTAAGGGAAAAATTCAATCTATCATCAGGTTTGGTAGTAAGAGCGATCGGTAAAGTTGTAGAAGCTTATAAAACAGGGGAGAAATCTATTGTTAAATTTGGAGAGACAGCTCCTGTGGTATACGACAATAGAATATTAACATTTAAGTGGATGAATGGGGTATCAATATCAACGTATAATGGACGAATTGATGTTCCTTTTCAAGTAATTGATTATAAAATCGGAAGTTATGATCGTAGAGTAAAGGGACAAGCGGATTTAATATATCAAGATGATAAGTTTTATCTGTTGTTGCTAGTAAACTTACCGGCAACCTGCAGCAGTATGTCAGTTGAAATTAACAGATTAGAATTATAGTATACTAATATATTAGTATACTATAATATCAAATTACTAACCAAAGGAGGTGCTATCATTAAACGGTTATTTCTTGTATGTGATGACAATGATTTTTCAGAATGGATAGAAGAGGAGCTTGAAAATTTTGGCAGATTTGCGAAAATCTTAGATTCATTTGATTTTTTTCTACCACAATGGAGAACTGCAGGAGACACAGATGTTGTAATAATAACTGAAAGTGTCTTAACTGCAGAAGAATCATTTTTCAAAGTATATGGTGAAGTAAAAGCCAATTCCAATGAAACAAGATTCTTATTAATATACCACCGAGAATCAGATGAATTTATTCGAAAGTTAAACAGTTTCGGTGAGATTTGTATAAGTTATAACGATCTTGAACTAGGACTACTTGCAGAGAAGTTAAACAATAGTGCTGGAGTTAATTCTAAACTGAGATTAGATAGTAATGAAGAAGATTCTATTATTGCGCAACCAGAGATCATAGATCAACTTGAAAATCCAAATTTGATTAATACCGAAAGATTTGATTCAGTAAACGACCAATTCGAAACACCAATTGAAGACAAACTCACAGCGAGTGAGGAAACAATAAAGCATGAAGATGAACATGAACATGTAATTGATGTCGCTATTCAATCAGAATCGAAAATAAGGAAATTTACTTCTATAGATCAGAAAGTAAGACTTCAAAAAATCAAAGATAGAATAATTTTTGAAAAGAAAGTTATTACAGTACGTGTTCCAGTCCCGGTTCATTACAATTCGTCAATAATCTCAATCGTAAGTTTATACCCGAGAGCAGGTGCGACATTCGTAACTTCCAATATAGCTTTGATGCTTGGAGAAAACAAAGTACCAGTTTCAGTATTAGAAGTGGGAACCAATTCGAATAAATCAACTTATTTTGAGCTATTATTTGGTGAAAAAAACGTCCCTGCTAACTGGGTACCATGGGCAAAAGAAATAAAAGAAAAAGGTTATGTAACTCAAGATAACAATTGGACATTTGGTGGAGTAAATTGGATTCCTTCTAGCATAGAACCAATTTCCGAATTAAATGAAGAGCAAACTATGAAATTAATTATTGCTGCAAAACGATTTCCAATTACTTTGTGTGATATTTCTTCGCATTACAATGATGTTCAAAGTGAAAGAATATTAAGTATGTCTGATGAAATCTGGATTATTACTGATGGTGATCCCATTCAACTAGGATTACATTACAAAAAGATTGATTTATTTAAAGAGAAATATAGTAGTAAAAAAATAAAAGTGATAGGTAACAGATGGAGCAACAACATCAAGCAATCTGAATGGAAAGACGCAGTTTCTCTACCAACGCTTACACTTATCCCTGATCTAGGATCCATAGTAATTAAACTAATGTGGGATGGGAAAATAGCATGGGAAGACGTAAAGCTGAAAAATATATTGTCAAATTCTTTGAGACCGGCAGCAAAATCATTGATGTCAAAAGAGATGTTTCAGTTGATAAAAAAGCAGTATGGTTTCTTAGAGAAATGTAGAAGCATTTTTAATTTAGTAAATACTCTTGATGATGAAAAAGTAATTAATAACATGAAGTGAAATGCGGAAGGGAGAGTATCATGCGTAAATGGTTAGCTATATTGCTCGGTTTGTTAATTGTAGGGGGGAGCGTTATTGGATTCAAAAAATACATGAAGAGTTATGAGCTTGATGTAACAATGATGAACACAATAATGCCTGTAAGAATGATTCAGGCAAACGAACTGATTACAGAGAATATGATTAGAATCGTATCTGTGCCCACTATTAAACACATGAAGAATGCAATTATTGAATCCGAGCTAATAATTGGAAAAAGAGCGATCGTTCCAATTGGTGAAACTGAAGAGATATTAGATTGGAAAATTGGAGAGGACACACTTTATCCCGATAAAGACGAGGTTTATCTTGGATTTAAGGTATCCTTCGTTGAAGCAGTAAACAACATGGTTAGACGTGGAGATCAGGTGGATTTATGGGTGGAATATACATCTCCCAAAATATACACAGATAGAAATGAAGAACTTAGTGAAGAAGAACAAAACTATGCTTTGAGTATCGATCCAAATGCGGCTAAAATTCAAAATTGGAAAAAGGTTTACAATAAGCAGCTTATTAGCGGATTAACGGTAGCTTATATAAAAGACATCGATGGTTATGAAATCGTCGATGACCTGAACATATCTGTGCCTTATATTAATACTTCTCAACGAGACAAAGTAAATATGGAGAGGTTTCGTCAAAACTCCAGTGGGCAACCAGCATATATAACTTTTATTATCAACAAAGATCAATACGATAAGCTTGCTGAGGGCCTGAAAGAAGGAGTAATTAAATTGGGTTTACCATCTATTCTTGGATCTGTTGGTGAAGTAGTACCTATTAGTCAACAAATCACTATTGACAATGAAGAAGGTATTTCAACTTCAAGTGAAAAAGGAGCTGTAAATGAATGAATTTAATTATGGCTCTATCTAATCCTCAGCTTGCTGAAGCTATTAGTTCTTCAATATCAAAAACGGTCACAATCAAATATGCGTACAGCCAGGAAGAGTTAACAAAAATAATAAATCAGAATGAAAATGATTTAGATTATATAGTCGTACATGAAACAATCTTCTCCACTAAATATCCATGGGAATGGTTAAGCATGTTAAAGAAATCTGTATCAGTAAAAACGAAGATAATAGTCATTTTATCTGATCAGACCGACTCATTATACCAAGAGATAATTCTAAGAATCTGTTTAGATTTACATATTTCATTAATACCTAATTCATTTACTACTACTGAATTAACAGAGGGAATTTCAAACTTGCTCAATAAAACAAAGAAGGATCATGTCGATAATGAGAATACTCGACTTGTGACTATGATTTCCGCTTCACCGAAAGATGGTGCAACAACAGTATGTTTATCTACTGCTATTTGTATGGCTGAACAATTTCCTGAAAAAAGAGTGCTATTAGTGGATTTCAACCTGAAAAGCCCTGAAATTAGAGACCATTTGCACCTTACTTCGGACAGAGGATATCCTCTAATCCAAGCAGATTGTGATTCTGGAACTTTAGAGCCTAGTACTCTAATGAAAGCCTGTGTGAAATTAAAAGTTTTAGATAACTTATACATACTAACTGGAATTCAGCGGAGAGAATGGGCAGATAAAATAACAATGGAAGAAATTGAACACTTTTTAACTATAGCTAAAAAGACCTTTGATTTCTCCTTCATTGATGTGCATACATTTCCGGACCAAGCTGCAACATTAAAATGCGTAAAAGAAGCAGATGTGAGAATAGTCATTGTACAACCTATTATTACTAGCTATCAATCTTCATGGAACGATTGGTATAACAGCGTTTGGCAGCATTATGGCCTTAACGAAAAAGATTTTAATATTGTAGTGAATAGAGACTCGAAACTTGTTCTAGAAGGACTTCAAATACAAATGAGTATGGGTTCAAAAATTATTGCTCGTATTCAAAATGTTGAAAAAGGTGCAGGGATCAAAGCTATAAATTACGGAGAGCCACTCTATCTTAGTTCTAGTGAAGAAGCTCTTGTATTTAGAAAAAATATCTTGGATCTAACCACATGGTTAGCTGAACGAGCTAATTTGACACTGACTAATGCAAATACAGCAGCAACAACAATTAAAAAACCATGGAAGATATTTGGTCTTAAAAAGTTCGTTAAATAAGGAGTTAACAAAATGAACAATGCACTTATACGAAGAGAACGTAGAAGTTTCAGTATTGTTGAGCATTTACAACATAATCAAAAAAACAATGAAAAAAAGAGTAATGGTTATTTTAACCGAACGTTATCAGACGTTGTGAAAATTGTACAAGAACAATTAAAAATTTCAGAGGGTAGCGTAGAGGATCAAGATGAGCAAAAGGAAATGATCCATCAGGCAGGGCTGGGTGATCTAATAGCACAGGAGAAGGTCAAGGCTCAAATCAAGCAGATTATAAATGACAAAATGCTATACGCTACAATTGGTCAGTTACAGGAAAGAATGAGTCTATCTGATGCCGTGTTCTCGTTGACAGTAGGCGCTGGTTACATTGAGGATTTATATAAATCCAAAGATATAGAGGAAGTTCAGGTTAACGACATTGAGATATATGTAATGAAAGATGGAGTGTCTATTAAATATCCAAGACGTTTCGATAGCACTGAACAGGTAATACGCCTACAGGAACGTCTTGCATTATACGGTCGTGCCCGAATTAATGAACAGAGTCCCATATGTAGCACTTACATGTACAATAAAGCGCGTCTAACAATGACACAAGCCCCATATTCAGCATTTCCAACAATTACAATACGTAATTTCATACTAAAAGATCCTAGTTTAGAGAATCTAATTGAACGCAAGACTCTAAATGTAGAAATGTCTAGACTACTTAGATTGCTCGTTATATATCATGCCTCAATTATTGTAGCTGGAGGAACAAGAACTGGAAAGACAACAACATTATATGCGTTGTCCAAAGAAATCCCAATTCAAGAACGGATAGTTACTCTTGAAACTGAATTTGAAATGATGCTGCATGAAAGATTGCAGGGCAGAAATGTTGTTCCTTTTCAATCCGTGCCTGAGCTGGGAATTACAATGGAAGAAGGTTTCAAACCATTACTTCGACAAAGCCCTGATCGAATAATTATTGGTGAAATGAGAGGCTCTGAAGCATCACAAGCTGTTCAAGCGGCGTTACGGGGTCACGACACCATGAGTTCATTACACTCTAAGTATCGCTCAATGATCATTTCTGACATTGTAGATATGGTCAAGCAGGACGGTAGAACACATGATGATAGCACTCTGAAGCTTCGTATTGGTAGAGCTTTTAACATTATTATCTTTCAGCGTTTTGTTAAGGTAAACGAATATAAGAACCTACGGGTCATGACTGAAATCACCGAGGTTGTACCAACTGAATCTGGCGAGATTATTATGAACCCATTGTATATTTGGAATCAAAGAACAAATGATTGGGAAAGAACAGCAAACAACATTAGCCATGAAATGATGGAGCATATGATTTCCTTTGGAGCGTCAACAGATGAATTCATAAAGATGGGGTTGTATGAATGTTAATTGTTAAATATGCATTCCTGATTATATTTTCAATAGGCATGATCATAATCGTTAACCCAATTATTGGTCAGCTCTCTAATTCCATTATTACTTTACGGAGAAATCGCTTTTACGATAAAAGAAAAAAATTTGGAAGTAATATTAGTAATAGTAAACTATATGTTTTTTCTAATCATCCAATTCTTCAAAAGCTCGAAGACTATCTAAGCGTAGCAGAAGTGAAGTTATCTTTAAGATCATTATTTTTATTAAGTGTAACCGTTATAGTAAGCGTATTTCTTATTAGCTATAAAGTTATGCCGGCTCCCTTATATGATGCAATTATAGGTATTCTATTTGGAACGATACCATGGTTGATTACCTGGTCAATGTATCAAAAGAAAAATTTAGCAATGGCTTCAGTTATGATACCTACCGTTCAGAACTTCATTGGCTATTTCACTGATTCAGATAACTTAGAAGGAGCAGTATTTAGAGCAGCTCGAACAGTGCCATATGAAATTGCACATGAATGGAATCGGTTAATAATGGATTTACAGACTGGTGATAATCCCGAAAGGGCATTAATACAGTTCGCTGATAGGGTTGGGAATGATTGGGCAGACTATTTCGCAGATATTTTAATTACTCATATCGACACAGGAGTAGATATTACATCATCTCTATTTAAGCTCATCAATGAAATGCAAAATACGATGTATAACGAAGAGAAACGATTAACGTTATTAACCGCATATAAGTGGGGGACATTTATTATGATTGGTCTCTCAGTCTATGCCGTATACTTCAATATTCAAATGGATCCTCAGAATAAACAATATTACTTCGACGATAGAATTGGTATCCAAATAGTTACATTATCAGTCGTTGTATTATTTATATCATTTCTTGGTGCAATGAGTATGGGAAGAAAGAAATTATAACATAAGGAGAGGAAGAAGATAATTAGATGTGGTTCTTTTTAGTACTTTTCACATTTGGCGTAACTATATTCACTTTGCCCATCGCATTATCTATTAAGTATAGGAAACGGTTGAGGTTGCCATCAACCAGAAGTAAACGTAGACAAATTTTTCAAGATTTCTATCAAGAATCAATTAGGAAAGAAAATATAAAGAAATCTAATTATAAAGTACTTAGAAGGTTGAAAATAGCAGGATATCCATTAGGCATGCAGGTTTTTCACTATCGTTTAGTGCAATTATTATTACCAATTGTGATTTCAGTATTTATTATAACTTTATATTTTATAAAAAATTTGGTAGTTGGGTATGAACTACCTTTTCCAATTATGTTTTTCGTTTTATTAATGGTACTCAGTTATTTACTTCCAATCATTCTACTTATGTATATAGCTCGTCAAAGAAGAGAATTGCTTACTGAAGACATTGTAAAGTTTTCTCATAGAATGGTGATTTGTATAACGGAAAACATCCCACTGTATTATGCAATTCGTCGCGCAGGAAGAACAACGAAAATATTAAAACCGTATGTTGATGAATTGTTATTTGACTGGATGGACAATCCAAGATTAGCAATCAACAATTTCGGGGACAAGATTGGTATTAATGAAGTCCTTCCGCTCACAAATACATTATTGTCCACCTGGAACGCACCACAAGAAAAAATTATCGAACTATTTCATCTTCAAATAAGAAATATAGATACGATGAGAGATTTTCAAATCAAAAAAAAAATAGAAGCATCACCTCTTCGTGTAACCTTTATAATTTTGATACCTTTCTTGGTAGCAACAGCATTAGTAATGTTACCGTGGTATAAAAGCTTTACCGAATTGATGAAACAAACATTTTAGAGAGGAGATGAGTGCTTGGATAAACTTGTTCTACCAATTATCATTGCCCTTATTTTGATTGGGATTGCTTTTTGGGTATTCAACAATCCTGATGGTATCGGCTCTGGGTTGGAAGTAGGTGGTGAAAACATTAAAACAAAGATAATAGATGCAACAAACTAAGGAGAGGTTCAAATTTGCGAAGGAAAACATTAGCAGACCTATCTAATAGTAAAGCAATGAATTCAAAAGGGACTACCTTGGGGAAGATTAATTCTGGTAAACGAATACTGTTTCAAAGGGAAATAATATAATGGACAAGTTGCTTTTATTGATCGTTATAAGTCTTATTGTTATAGGTATTTGTGTATGGATATTTGATTCACCTGATGGTGTTAACAATACCTTGTTAAATGGCTATGAAAATTTGAAGGACACGACCCGATCCTTCGGATATCGACCAAGTCCCTAGTCGAAACAAATAAGTGATATATGGTACCAGAAAATACTTAAATTAAAAATGTGAAATAACAAGGAGATGGCTTAAAGATGGAAAAACTATTAATTCCTTTAATTGTAGTAATAATTCTTGCTGCTTCAATATTCTATATCTACAATAATCCAGACGGTGTTAATACTGGCGTTAATAACGGGGCAACTCATGTAAATAAAAAGGCGTCAGAATTTGATTATAAGGGGGATGTAGCCCCGGGTGCGGGACAAACCTTACCGACCGGAAGATAGAAGTCCGAATTTAAACCATCTATATCTATCTTATTGTAGTTAAAGTATAAGAACAAAAAAATGTGAATTAAGAAGGAGATAACTAAAAATGGAAAAACTATTGATCCCTTTAATTGTAGTAATAATTCTTGCTGCTTCAATATTCTATATCTACAATAGTCCAGATGGTGTTAATGTTGGCGTTAATAGTGGGGCAAGTCATGTGAATAAAAAAGCGACTGATTTTGATTACAAAGGAGATGTAGCTCCAGGCGTTGGACAAACCTTACCGACTGGAAGATAATAAGAAAACTAATTTACAATAAATTGCAGTTTTTGGAGATAGGAGGGGTTCCCGCCTGTCTCTTATTTTGAAAGGAGGTTTTTTTGTTTAATATGATTAAAAGATTAAAGCAACCTCTAGAAAACGAAAAGGGAATTACTAATTTAATTACTCTACTAATAATATTACCTCTCTTTTTGGCTATCACTTTTATGTTAGTGACGTATGTAGCCTTTCTAAACCGTCAATCCAAAATTGATGATATTAAAGACAGAGCTTTGCAGATGATTCAAACAGAAGGTTACTTAACCCAAAATATTATAGATGATACGTCCACCAAGCTGTCTAGTGTTGGATTTCCAACACTCATCAAAAACGGAATTACATACCCTTCATTTATAGGTAGTACAAGTACAAAGGTATTAAGGGACGATACTGATCCTACAGTATATTTAAAAATTGAGTACCCTGCGACAGGTTTAATGAAATCATTGATATTATTAGATTCAGCAACTTCGTCAGATGATCCTGGTTATTTTAGTTTAGATGGCTTTGGAAGAAGTGAAAAATATGAATAACTTAATCAAAAATGAACGTGGCGGAATAAGCGTGATGGTGTTAAGCCTGCTAATAGCTATGTTTTGCGTGATATTGATGTGTGTCGCTATAGATTATCTATTTATGACTACTACACAAAATAGGCTTAAAAATGATTTAAACACTGCTGTTCATGCAGCATCTCTTTCAATCGATAAAGAACAATTATCAAAGGGCTATTTTACAATTGACACTACTACTTCAGGAGTAAGAGCACAGGACATGTTTTATAAATTTCTTCGTTTAAATATGGGACTTGATAATGATAATGAAGCTTTGTCTAACAGCAAACTTAGCGAGGGCTCGATTGTTAAAGTAGAGGAACTGGTTTATGTTGACTACGAATCTAAATCTGTAATAAACATAAATGAACATTCATCTTCATGTTATTTGGAGCCTCTCACATTAGAGTTAACCTGCTCGGTTTCATTAAACGTTGGTAAGTCTTCTGAGATATCTCGTGTAGTTAATCACACTCTAGTGGGACCTTCAATTGTTTCTATTATAAGTACAACACATCAAGGACTGGGTTCATTGTCCAATGAACCATTGTTAATCACCGCTGTTCAAGAGGTATATTTTATAAAAAATAAGCAGATTTATTAGGTTGATTGGTAGGAACGGTATTAAATAAAGTTATACTTATGTATTAACTAACTAATATACAACTATTCATTCTGGTTTCCAGTTGATCGCTAATAGTCAGGAGGTTATTACGATTTTTACTAATGTTATGAGTTTACATTCGAATAATATTGAAAGTATGTGGAAGGAGGATAAAGAGAATCCAACATTATTAAAAATAATTCAAACGCTCTTTCATTGTTTGAAAGTCAGAGACATAATGACTGCAAATCATTCTATTATAATGGCTCATTTTTCTTATCAATTAGCCGAAATATATGATAGAGATAATGCAGTATTGTATTACGCTGGGTCATTGATTCACGATATAGGGAAATTGGGAATGAAAGATAATATTCTGAAGGGCAAGCAGAAATTAACATCTGATGAGAGGGAAGAATTAAGAAAGCATGTTATTGATGGATTGAGTCTTGTAAAACACTTAGGAATGCCGCAAATCATAGAAGAGATTGTAAGGTTTCATCATGAAAGGTTTGATGGTTCAGGATATTTGGAAGGTTTGCATGGTAACACAATACCACTATCAGGAAGAATAGCAGCAATTTGTGATACCTATTCTGCATTAGTAACAGAACGATCATATACCAAAGCTATTTGCCATCAGAGGGCAATAGAAATAATGAAAGAAGATAAAGGGAAATTTGATCCTGAAATATTCCAATCCTTTATAAATGATATTTTTAATTAATGTACTTAAAAGATTAAAGAATTAAGTAATCTACATAAAACAAATATAGGGAGTGTATTCAAATGAAGAAAACAATTATGGCTGTTACGATTGCATTTACACTAATAGCAACTACTCAAACAGTGACAGCAGCCGCTGCCTTTACTGACACTAAAACACATTGGGCTAAAAACGAAATTTCAGTTGCTGTAAATCAAGGTTGGATTAATGGTTATGATGCAAAAACATTCAAACCAAATGCTAACATGACTCGTGCAGAGTTTTTAAAATCGCTTGTAGTAGCTATGAAAATAAAGGTTGCAGATACAGATACGCCGTTTGTTGATGATACAGGTTGGTTTAGGTCTTATATCGCTACAGGCTTGAAACAATCGATCATTAAGGTTGGCGATTATAAAGAAAACAACTTTGAACCGAACCGCAAGATTACGCGTGAAGAGATTGCGCGAATGACGATTCGTGCGCTGGGTAAGGATGCTGAGGGCGTTAAATTTGGTTATTTGGCGGTAGCTAAAAAGCTTGAAATCATGAAGGGGTATCCAGATGGAACGATGGGTGGAGATAAGAACGCTACGCGTGCAGAGTCAGTTGTGATGATTACGAATACTTTGACTGCAAAGAATGGTAAGCCTGTGAATTATCCAAAGACGAAAGAACAATTGAATACGCTAATTAAGTCGTTGCCTAGTTTTAAAGGCACCACAACGTATGGCCGAAATGGAATTATATTAGTTAACAGTAAAGGTTCTGATAAATTTGAAGATAATACACTAGTTGTAGAATACGACAGCAATTTGAAAGCAACCATAATTAATGTTGCTGATCCAACTACAGAAAATCAGTCTATTGTTAAGGATCTTTTTAAAACATATTATCCAAGTTCATTCGAGAAGGCGTATTCCGCATATATAAAAGTTAGTAAAGCGGCAGACTCAGATGACAGTTCAGCAGTTAAAACAAAATACGATAATCGCAGCTTCGAAGCTTATAAAGGTATTAATACGAAGAGAGTTGTTATTTGGATTGGAGCGTAAACATCGTGAAGTATTTTAATCAAAAAAATGCTCTAATTGCTTTTGTTTTTCTGCTTTTATTTTCGCAAATTTCATACCAACAACCAATACAAGCTGCCGTTATTCAAGATTGCCCTTTACCAACCAGTTATGATGATGATTCGTTAATTTTAATCGATCAAAATAACATCCCCACATCAATTAACAACGGTAAATACAAGCTGAATGGTAACTATCTATCAAATAAATGTGGCTTAGGTTCTATGGCTGTTGTATATGGATCACCCGCAAGTGTAGCTGGTAACCAATTTGATCAAGGACAATGGCGTTATCTCGGGTACGATATTAATGGATCTGTTTACCGTAACTGGTTATTCCGTAGTGATTCAAGAGCGACTTTAAACGTTGCTAAGAACTGGGTAAAAGAACCTTGGAAAACTTCTACTGGCATAAGTAAAAGAATACAAGCAACACCTGAATTAACAGAACATCCAGACGCAGTAAGATGGTTGGAAGCAATTGTTGATCCCTATAAAGAGTCTCCTACTTTTATACAAAGTTATAACAAACGAACGGGAAAGGGTTGGACAGGTGATACACTTAAAGATTATGTAGTCATTCAGCAAAAACCTACAGACTTCAGTCCTGGTATTATTCAAATGTGGAATATTTGGCAACCTGATGGTTCATGGTGGTACGAAATGTTTATTATTCCTCCATTAAAAAAATTGGAAATAAAAAAGCAGCCTGACCTCATTATTAGTGCGTTAGTTAGTCCTGCTGACGCGTGGGTAGGCGATTCGGTACCAATAAAGATAACAACAAAGAATCAAGGGAATGAAACTAGTGGAGCTTTTACAGTAGGTATCGTTGGTACAAGCATTAAATCAGAAGTCATTTCTAACGTGCCTCCTGGTCAAGTTAAAACAGTGACAGTGAACGTATCGTCCACTACTAGCGGTATTAAGACATTCATTGCTAAGACGGACTTTGGAGAAGCCGTTGCAGAATCGAATGAAAAAAATAATACCAAAGATTTTAAAATTGCTTTTAATAAGAAAAATGAACCAACAACACCGATAGCTATCATCTCCCATAAAGAGGGCGACCATCGGACCGAACCGGAAATTACAATCAAACCCTCGGTAGATCCAAAGCTCGATGATAAACTTTCCTATTCACCAGGAAAGGAAGCTATCACGATCAGGGAATGGAAGTACAAGACGCCAGCAGGGAAAACGATAGCGACGAAGCCAGTAGCCAAAGATTTTGCAGCTGAAGGAAAATATGTGGTAGAACTGCGTGTAACCAATACCGCTAAAAAGGTATCGGAATGGGCGCAGCTGGTCGTTAATGTGGGAGAATTGGCAACACCAACTCCTTCAGCTACTCCAGAACCAACACCAACACCTCGACCAGAGCTGAAAGCAGGCATTCGTTTCGAGCCTAATACAATATTGGCTGGAGAAACTTCCTCCTTGCTCAATAGCTCTGACGGATTCGATAGCTTCGAATGGACCTTTTCTAATAGCTTAGATCCTATATTTACAGACAAGAGTAAATATGAGTACCACAATCAAACATTCACAGAACCAGGCGTTTATCGTGCCAAAATCAGAGTCAGTGACAGCAGTGGTTCGGCCACGGCTGAAGCTACTTTAACGGTAATCGATACCAAACCTGTAGCTATTGTTTCAGGCCCAATACGATTAATAGAAGGAAGACCTTTTCCTGCACCATATCACCTAGACAACTCCTATTCGCGGTTAGAGGATCGCGGCGTTACCATTGATCACAGTAAAGATGAAAAACGGTATAAAAAAGTGGGAGATGCTTCATACACGAATAATTTCCCAACCGAAAATAATCTTGCTTTAGGTCAATACAGCTTTGAAGGGAAGGTATATGATACAACGAATAGAGTAAGTGATTGGGCAAACCTTATCGTCGATGTTGTACCAGATCAACCACCGACGATACAAGTTATTGCTCCCGTAGAAACGTATCGTAATAACGCATTTATGCTCTATATGGAAGCAGATAGTCCTGATGGGGATCTTTTAGATCATCTTCTTCTTGAAGAAAGATTTGATCACAATGGAAATGGTAACTTTGACGAAGAAGCATGGACAAATTTATATGATGGAGCATATAAAACCACTCATTCTTTAAACTATGCAACCGTTGGAAAACGACAATACCGAGCTACGGTCACGGAGAATTACGGGAAAAAAGGAACTTCGTCGCTTGCTGCAACAGACGTACTAAACTATGCACCTTCTGTAAACTTTAATGTATTCGGAACTACGGAACAGCCAGGGCAGGGGGAAGATAGCGGACCGCCAGTTGTTAGCTACTCGCCGGAATCTATTTTCCGTTCATGGGTTCTAAAAAAACCGTACACGGGTGGTAATGCAGATAAAATTGGCTGGAAGGCAGATTCCTCTGCTATATCTACTAAAAACGCTATAATGGCAAATTTCGCAGTAGGTTACCCCAATTCAGGTAATGGTTCAAACTCTAGAACCAAGCATGTTCTAGCTCCTGACATCGTGGCTAAACCTTACTGGACTGCGCCTTCGGGATTATTCAAGAAAGTTTATGCTGGTAACCGAATGTATGCTATAGATGATTCTGACGCAAACATGAAAGTTATTAAGGAATTAAACTCAATTACTGGCGTAGAGTTGCGTAGATTCAATGTTTATCTAAATTCTGGATACAAACTTATGGAAATTTCCCATGATGAAAAATTCTATTTTGTAGATAACCATTATGTTGAAAGTGATACTTCAATAAAAGTTATGGTTTTTGATAAACTAGGAAATCATATAGACACTCTTTGGATTCCTTCTCAGATAAGTTTAAAAGGTCCTATAGGGTTGTATACTAAATTAGATTTGGAATTAAGTCCTGACGGTCAAGACCTTTATATCGTAGCTAGACATGTACCTAGTGGCTTCAACTACACATATTATAATGTTCAATTTGAATACTCGAAGTATTCATTACGTACTAAATCGCTTGTCTGGAATACTATTGACGGTATCGAATATGATAGGTTCTATCATAATCGTTCGGAAT
Organism: Paenibacillus sp. J22P15; assembly: GCF_056269345.1. NCBI lineage: Bacteria > Bacillati > Bacillota > Bacilli > Caryophanales > Paenibacillaceae > Paenibacillus > Paenibacillus sp. J22P15. Next base: position 69,240 of record NZ_JBWDNT010000019.1, on the reverse strand, counting down.
TAACAATAGCAGATAATGGTGATGTATACTATTCATACGTTTTTGAGACTCCCAACGGTTTCGGTAACGCTCGCGTAACAAAAATAACCTCGTCGGGAATTAAAACTACTTTAACTCTTGGTGGCAGTTATATAAGTGAGTTAACCATTTCCGACGATCAGCAAATTGCATATGTCACAGTTATTTCTATTAACTACGATAGAACAAATTCAACGACAAGGTTCGTTCCTTTAAATATTGCAGGTACTGGATTAACCGGATGGGGAGGAACGACGATAGGGTCTCATCAAGATAGTTGGACAATGTCCGGTTGGGAACTAGATGGTGTTGCAAATCCAATAGTAAGACCCGATGGAAATTTACAAGTATTTGATATAGTAGGATCAAATAACTCGTATTTATTCTCTAGAACTGGTTCAGGTCCTCAAGGTACGTTCAACGGATATCAACCAGCAAATGCAGGTAAAGCGTTTTTATATCCAAATGGAACTACTGTTTATCCTTCAGTGGTAAATATACACACCGGAACTGAATGGCAAGTAAATGCTTTTTTATATGACCAAACAAATAATAGAATTATAGCTAGAACTCCGACTAGAGGTAATGAGCACCGTTTTACATCGTCATCTACTCCGATACTACCTGATGGATCATTGTATATATTTGGGAATAGTGATGTTTACCCTTTCGTTAGTGCTAGTCCTACTTCTGGACTTAAACCAGTTGACTCAAACACGGTGGAAATCATGAATGATGACTGGGGCGGTTTGCTCTACGATGCGGGAAATCGGATGAAAAACTATAATCTGGAGTTCAATGTTAGTGTCAATGATATTAGTAATGCAAAAACAATTGGAGCAGGCTTTCAAATTCAAAATGAAAAAAATATGTTTGCAGCCGAATGGACAAACAATACGTTAGCTTTATACCGCGTCGTTAATGGGGCTAAAACGTTATTACAGTCTACCTATTTAGCGCGGACTGCTTATGTCACATACCCGTTCAAGGTCGAGTCAATAAATGGCATCCAACGTGTATATGTGAACCACGCTAAAGTGTTAGAAGTTGCAGAAGGTACTTATACGAGCGGGTACGCTGGAATTATGTCTTTAGGGCAGCCAAATGCTGTTTATTCAAGTGTGAAAATAACTAACTTCGGTGACACCTATACGCAGCAAACGTATGATACAGTTCTCGTTAATGATCCTATTTCTTATGAAAAATTGTTCAATGATATTGAAAAAGATCCGATGAGTGGCGAAGAATGGAGTTATAGCCATAATCCAAACTTCTTTGAAAATCCAGAGGGATTGAGCATTTATAACGGAAACACCTATGGATCGACGATCAATGCGCTGGAGAGGGCAGGAGTATATGAAATCACCTTCCGAGGAAAAGATAATCCTTTTCTAGCTGCTTATAGCAAATGGTCGGAGCCGGTGAAAAAGCTGCTCTACGTGCATCGTAGACCTGTTGCGCGGCCTAACGTGACGTTTACAGGCAGGGTGTTTGCGGAAGGCGAAGCACTAGATTATGAAACAAATGACGAGTCATTTGATCCTGATATAGCACACATCTTGTCCGATAAGGTTTTCCGTACACGCTGGGCAGATCAAAGTAATTGGACAGCAGGGAAACGAGAGTATTATAACCGCCCTGGCGTGGAGCTGATCGTACAGGAGCAAGTAAAAGATATTCACGGCGCGTGGTCGTATTGGGGACAAACCATAGTTTATCGGGACGGATTACCGCCGGTGAATCAAACCAAGCCCGTTATGACGATTACTTACCCGACAGGCACAACACCAACATCTCCTACGATACTTATAAAAGAACCGACAATCACATGGTCGTATTATGATGCAGAACACGATCCGCAGGAAAAATATCGATTGACGTTTACGTACATCGATAACAATGAGACAGCCTTGTCTATTGAACATGAAAGTAATGCGGTCACGTATGCTATGATCGGGGAAAGTATCGTCCCTGGTCGAGTGGTCAAGGTACAAGGTCAAGTGTACTCTACAGGAGTATGGTCAAATGTAAGCAACATTAGATATTTTGTGTTGGATCTACCGCCGCAGACTTATTTGCTTTCCTATAATGGAATTGATGCTAATAATCCGATCATCACGAACTATAACCGTCCTAAGCTGGAAGTGTTCACCGTAGATCCAGAAAACCATTCGATCACAGCAATTGATTATGAGGTATTCAAGGCATCGAGCGGAACGAAAGTGGTGGACACAAACTCGGCCACAGCTGTAGCTGCTTATACTACAAACGCACTAGCTGAAGGATTGCACTATTGGAAAGCTAGAGCAAACGATGGCTATCTATGGGGGCCGTATTCAAACAATGGATTCTTTTTCGTTGATACGGTAAAGCCAGCTGATGTAGATGAACAATTAGAAGTAGAACCTACGGCCGTAACTGTGAAGTTTAATACATTTAGTGATGCCGATCCATCTTCCGGTCATGCAACACGCAGATTTTATCTCCAAAAAGTGAATGCTGACGGCAGCGTGACTGACATTGATTTAAACAGTGATGGCACAACGGAATACAGCGTAGGGTTATCACTCAATCAACAATCTTATCGCGTCACCGGCTTAGTCAGTGGCCAAGAATACCGTGTCACTGTTTTAGATTATGACATCGCTGGAAACGAAGGATATTACGCTTATATTCATTTCAGTACAAACCGTCCACCAACTGGCGACTTCGACTGGTCGCCAAAACCTGTATATGAAGGGGATACCGTTCAATTTGTATCTACTGTCGATGATGCTGATGGGAACACACTTGACGTATCATATGAAATCATAAGTCCTACTGGACAGAAGAGTCCATTTGCTTATAAATTAAATGGTCCCATCTATCCGAATACAGGACCTTTATTTCAAATGACAAGTGTAGGTACTTGGAATGTAATGATGACGGTGAGTGATGGTATTGCACCATCGGTTATAGTAAAGAAAACGGTTCAAGTACTGCCTCTTAACATTCTTGGTAATGTAAATCATACCGCAGCATGGAACAAAAACCGGATGGAGTATAATTTAAAAGTAAGTGGAGATGTAGAATCACCTAGAGACATTTCAACTTATTGGGCTGGAGAAGAGTTCATCTTATCTGCAGCAGTAACAAATACCGGGACATCGTTGACAAAACCAACTTCAGTACGCGTTAAGCTCATAGAGAAGTTAATCGAAACAGGATTATCGTCAAACAACGATATTAATTGGAAAGGGAAGCTTTGGAAAAGTAATTTTGATAAACTCAAGGATGGAACGTATAGTTTTAAATTCACTGTTCAGTTTAATAATGGCACAATTAAAGAGGATACAGTGAAAATTAAAATTAAAGGTAGTATATGGGATGTAACCGGTACGCATCGAGTAGAATAATAGATATGACCTTTAAGTGTTGTTAATAAGTTTTTTAATATGCATTTCGAATATTAATGTGTAGGTGTAATTACATCCGTAATTCACGTAATCCGCAGCAACTTCCTTCTTTTGGGCTTCTATTATTATGAAAGAATACTTTTCAGATAGGGGCATCAATAGGACTTCCTAAGAAGTGGGTTTTCAGAGCATTTCATAGAAAACGATGAAAAGGGTAGATATTAGCATGATTTGGGAAGATGAACATAATAGAAACAAGGAGATGAATTCTATGAACATTATTAATCAGACATTACAAATTAATTCCCAAACCGCACAAAGCATCGTCGAGGGCTTAATGCGCAAAGGCGTTTCCAATTCCAAGAGAGCTTTCATACAGTCCTGCCTACAAACTAGGACCGAAGTCAATCAAAAACCGGTTTTGAGTCACTCTTAGTTCTTATTGATGATAAAAGCAACCGAATTAAGCCTATGCCCCCTAGATAAAGTCGGTGACGACATTATCAGGGGGTTTACTTGTGGGAACCAAATCCTCGACGCCTATTTAAAGACCGGGTATTATGCCCGTTGGGACCACACTATCGGAGTAGCTTCTACCACAGTTGTCATGTATCAAATTTATTGTTAATGTATTGAACTTTGCTATAGTCTAAAGACTAGTCATATTTGTTTTACGTAAACCGACAACATTTAGTGACTTAGGTAATACTAATTATAAATTGTTGATTATAGAATGGTCGTAGTGAGAAGTTATTAATCATCGAAACTAATCGTTTACATCTGAGTTTCCAAATTAAACTTCGTAGAAACACTTGCTGTACAGAGAAACCTGAATTTTAAGGTGAATTTAAAACAAAGTATACGCGAGATGAGATATACTTCTGAAATAAGGAGGTGCATTCGTTATGATTGTTTATGAGGAAATAGCGAATATACTGAATGATGCAAAACGCATTACTGTTCTAACAGGAGCGGGAATAAGTACAGCTAGTGGTATTCCAGATTTTCGTTCGCGTGACGGTCTATACAATACGAGATTACCTATTGAGTATATTTTATCCGAAACCTATTACAACAATAGTCCAAAGTTGTTCTGGAAGGAGTTTAAAGAAGTCTTCCGTGTCGTTACCATTCAAGATTACAAACCTAACTATGGTCATGTATTTCTAAAAGAACTCGAAGAAGCGGGTAAAGAGATTACCATTCTCACTCAAAACGTAGACGGTCTTCATCGCAAAGCAGGTAGCCAAACGGTATATGAAATGCACGGCACCTTATTCAAGGCATTTTGCCCTAAATGTAAAAGAGAATATGACATGAACTACATTCAGAAAGAGAATATTCCTCGTTGCGAAAAGGATGATTTCATTCTTAAACCCGATGTAGTTTTATTCGAGGGTAAGGTGAAGCACTTACAAGAGGCCTATGAAGTGACTTGTGATGCTAACGTTTTTATGGTCATGGGTTCATCACTAGAAGTGTATCCGGTGAAAGAAATACCTACATACATCCAAAATGCTCCGGCGATTCAGAAAATTATAATTAACAGAGACCGGACAGGCAAAGATGGAATATTTGATTTTGTAATACACGAGGACATTTCTGATACATTAAAAGTAATAAAATCATATATGAAATAGCTGCAATATCGGGGACAACATTTGATTAATCTAGGTTGTCTTTTCGTTTTTTTCTTAAATGGTTGAAATGTATTAAATCTTATTTTATTTAACGAGGTGAAAAATATTGGTATAAAAAGGGCGGCTTGCTGGGCACAGAAATACTTAAACCTATAATGCGGCGGGGATCAGGAAACCAAGACGGAAATCATTGTTGGAGTAAACAAAGGGACAACAAACTACATGTACGATGCTTTGAACCGTTTGCATTGTGTAGCAGAGCCTAGCTGCAAAACGACAAGCTATCGGTTTGATGCGGCAGGCAAACGTACAGAGGAGAAAGTAAAGTCAGGCTCCAGTCTGCGAAGGCTGGACAGAACTGAACCAGGCGCTTGCTCTTGCAGAAGCTTACGATTACATTATGGACTTACGATACGCTAAACGGGTAACGATAGCTTAATCATTACACGCTGACAGCCGCTAAATGCTATCATTGTTAAGCTTACTAATGAAGGTAAAGATTCAGTTTAGGTTGAGCTAGAGCTGTGAGTGCAGACAGGTCATGAATCATGAACGGAGAAGGCGCAGGAAGGTGAGCTACTGCAAATTGCGAAAGATACGATCAAAGTAATCAATCGCTGGACCGACTATAACAATTTTTACCGCAGCGACACGAGTGGGATATGATCCAGAGGTCATTTTACGTGAGTTGCGAAGACAGTGTGTGGAGCACAGTTATCCCAATTTGTTTATTTTCTTCGGTGGTGGAGGCATAGAATGCTGTAGTGGCGTGCCAGCAGCGATTATTGAGATGCTGCTACAAAGTCATGAGCATGTGATAAAGCTGTGCCCAGTTTGGCCTCGCATTAATGACGCTAGCTTCACAGATTTGTGTGCAGTCGGAGCATTTCTTGTTTCTAATGAGCTAAGAGATAAAGAGATTAAAGTTGTGGATGTCGAAGGAGTTCACGAACGTAATACTAATTGTCAGTTAGTAGGAGATGTGATTTCGTTCCAGACAGAGATGGGAAAAAAGTATAAGCTTGTAGCAAAGTAGCTGTGCTTATTTGAAATTTTCAGTACTATTTTTATATACGATATGAAGTCTAATTAGGAGGTATATATTAATGAGTAATTTAAAGGAAATGAAATGGAACTTTAACCCAAGCACAGATTGGATGACGAAGTCAAAAGCAGGCTTATTGATTCACTATGTTTCATCGATAGCAGGTGGACCAACAAATGATTTATTACCTGATGAGTGGCAAGATATCGTAAATTCATTTGATGTTCCAAGATTTGTTAGTCAGCTTAAAACTGTTGGTATAGGGCATATTTTGATTACACTGGGACAAAACTCGGGTTATTATTGCTCCCCAAATCATGAGTATGATAGGGTTACCGGATATACTACTGACAACATGAAAAAAACGTCTAATCGAGATTTAATTCGGGATATTATGGATGAGCTTAAAGCTCAGGATGCAGATATTAAAGTCATGCTGTATCTGCCTTCTCATCCTCCAGCAGAGGATCAAGCAGCAGTTGAAAGCTTTGGCTGGATTCATCAAGGCTTCGATGGTTATAATCCTACCTCGCCTTCAATGGAGGTCTCAAGAAATTGGTATAAGGTGATCGAAGAGTGGTCGGTTAAATATGGTGACGATTTAGCTGGCTGGTGGTTTGATGGTGTATACAATCCGAATATTCATGACTTTGAAGCCTTTACGGCAGCAGCCAAAAAAGGCAATGCAAATGCTGTTATTGCATGTAATTCTGGAGTTAAAGTTCTTAATCTAAATCCATACGATGACTATACAGCAGGCGAACAACAGGATCTTAGCGTAGATATGTTTCCTACAGGAAGATGGACAAATGGCTTGCAAAATCAGCTTTTAACTCCTTTGGGTAAAAACTGGCTGCAAGGCGGCACAAAATATACAGATCAGGAGCTGTTGGAATTTTTAAGATATTTTAGTGCTAATGATTCTACTGCTACGTTCGATACACCAATTGGGTTAAATTCGGGTGAGCTTTATGAAGATCATATTCAACAGCTTACAAGAGTTTTAAAAGCATTACATCTTGAGAATAACTGATGTAAGTAATAATATAAGAAATTAACTATAGACAAAAACAAAAAATGGTGGTGCAGGAATAATCCTGCACCACCATTTTTTGTTTTAAGCGATGCTTTTTGCTAAGTTTGAGCTATCTCATCGGAAATCTCAACTACTTATGGGATAGCCGTTTTAAATGTTTATGTTGCTGTATGATGCTAGGACTCAAACTGACTTGTTCATTATAAATTCTGTCTAACTTAGTGTAGACGATATAAACGTGAGTATTTAAGAGAGAAGTGTTTCTCCATAGAGGGAGTATCGTGTAATGGCTGGTGAAATAAAAGGACCTCAAATTGTTAGAAGGTGTCTAACAATTTGGGTGCAGTTCAATACGGTCGGTTTTTTTGAATCCATTTTTCAAGTAAAAGTTCATTCGTTTCTGTGTAGCTTCATCGTTAACGTCCGTCGGTTAAGCCTCTAGAATGATCATTTTTCCCTTTTGATTAAATTGATTCAGTACCTTGGATCCGATTCCTTTGACTCTGAGTTTGGAGAGGACGAGTAAATAATCGATAAAAACAAAAGTTGGCAACTCAGCAAATACGTAATGACGGTACACCATAAAATAATAGAACTTCTAAATCGATTCTCAAAGGGTTCTCCTATCTAAAGTTATTCCTCAAAACCATTGTAATAAAAAATATAAAGAAGAGGATTACCAACTTCATCTAGTACCGCTATAAAGATTTACATATTACGCAGACAAACAAGTAAAATCACCCCGATCCCTAGCTAACCCATTTAGACCACAGATATTCTTTTTAATCTTCAAACCAAATGATGGAAATGATAGAATGAGAATGGGAAAGAAGAATGATGGAAATAGCAAGCATTGGATCTTGAGCTCTATCGGTCCTCGTTACTTGAAAAATTTAACGAGTCTTCAACACAGGCTGCCGTATATATGATTCGAGAGATTACCGTTCTGAGGAAAGTTATGTGCCGAATAAACAAGAACAGTATCCCGGGCACACATCTGTGTGCCTTCTACGGATCCACCAGAAGGAGGACGAATATGTCGAGGCAACGAAAGGTGAAAAAGTCCTTGATGCAGGAGTTAAAGAAAACCCTTCATTCTCTCACGAGGCCAAAACGCCTCCCCAAGAAAACCAAGAGTCGGAAAACCACTTCTACAAAGACGACGACTAAATCCAAGGCCGAAAGCAGCGTAGAATTGCAGAAGAAATTGGAGCAGGATTTAACCCGAAAAATGACGCAGGGTATGCAAAAGATTAAGCAGGAAATGGAACAAGAACTCTTGAAAAAATTGACAAGCAAGAGGGATACAACGAATAGTGATGAAGAAGTTTCTACAGAAAAGAAAGTGCGAAAATTCTCCAAAGGCGTGTCTACAAAGTCATCCACTAAAACTACAAAGGGAAAATTTAAACCGGAAACGGATTGTACATTACTTAAATTACTTACTTTATCCGAAAGTTTAGAACGCAGAGTAGTTGTCGGCTACGAGGTTTTAGATAATAGCAGTCAGGAGATCTGGGGCATTGACATCCATGAAGGTGCCAAATTGTGTAGGGCTAAAAAGATCTTGAATACAAAAGTAAAAAGCCGTAAAGTTGGTCCGGAACGACAATACTATTTAGTGCATGTAACAGATGATGCCCTGTATTACTCTGATGAATACGCTAAAGCGGCCCTAGAGCGAGGAAAACTGACAATCCGGAAGTATACGCCCGAATTGGCTGACGCTATCAAGAGCGCATACGATTCAGGATACAAAAACAATAGTAAATTGCCTAAACTAGGATAATGAACCGCGATTTTCATCCCGTCGTACGCTAATAACATGCAGGAAGAAATTTGATGGATAGAGCCGCGACCGCATGCTACCAATTAAGCTAGTGCCTGCCATCGTGAACAACCACCAGGCTGCCCTATCCCGGTTTATGGAATGGCTACGGGTTCGAGCACCGCATCTGCTTATGGAAGATCCGACCAAAAGGATCCGGGAGATTATGCTGCCGGATCCCAAGCCGCGCACGCTGACTTCCGAGCAGATTCTGACTCTCAAAAATATTTGTGACCGGCTAGAGCGGTTTCACCTCAAAAAGGACCGGCGCCGGATGAAAGGAAAAATGGAACTCAAAACACATGCGCGTCCGCGGCGCGATCGGGCGATCGTTTATGTCCTGCTTTCGACGGGGCTGCGCCGGGAGGAGCTCGTCAATTTGAACTTCGATCAAGTGGAACCCCATGATCCTGCTCAGATGCGTGCTGCCCGAAGTGCTAAAATTGTCCGGATCCGGGGGAAAGGAAAGACGGAAGGAATCGAATATTTATCGGCCGATGCACGGGCTGCCCTTAGATTAATCTGTCTATTACATACTTGAAAACTGAATGAGTTACATTGACTCTGATTCAACGCAGGAAGAGTCTGAGATTATAGACAATAAAATTCATGAGTTAATGGGGGAAATGAGTATATGGGATTATGATTTTGAATTTCAGAAAAGTGTGATAAATAAATTCAATCATTATTTCAATGAAAAGTTTGCTTTGTAGCCAGGTATGGTGAATTGATCATCGGTTTGAATAGGTGTTTGGATGACGTTCCAATCTAGATCAACTGCGGTTAGTGCATCTTGTGAAGTTAATGCGTGTTCTACACGATTGCCTAAACCGTGCCAAGGTGCTGTGCGTGTGTAAAACATGGATTCGATATTGTGGGACATGTGATCATCTCCTGTAATTTTTTATATACAGGGTAATAATATAGAAATGAATTATTGTAAATTGCGATAGTTTTACTTGTTTTATCCAAATTTCATTCAAAAGGCGATTGAAAAAATGTGAAATATGTAATTTATATAAGATATGATAGGAGAGTATAATGAAGCAAAAAATGTTAGCCGAATAATTATAGCGTATGTTCTTATTTATCTTAGAGAATACCTAACTGAAACTTTTAATCTGTAAAGATATTTATTAAATCCATTCAAGAAAAATAAGAGCAGTAAAAAGTGGATAACGAAGCGCGAAATGAGCGCTTCGTTATCCACTTTTTTTGTGTTTTGGCAGTTGCCAGGGAGTTGTTTGTGGTTTCGTTTCGTGGCCCCAATGATGCTGCTTGCATTCCATGCCTATGCCACTGATATGAGAGCTTGTCCATACTACACTTGAATCTAAAGTTCGGATCCCGTATCACCTGTCTTGTCTGTGGCGCGGTATTTGTTATTGGATCAGTTTAAAGGGAAAGAGATAAGAGAGAAGATTAAACAAACCTATCCTGGGCTTTATGTTTGTTTTCACTACAGGTATCAACTAAAAACTCCTCCTTATATATTCTTGCACCACAACCGATGTGCTTGACGGAGAAACAAAATCAATTCTTATTGAACTCCCTTGGTACGATCTGCAAGCGGATGGACAGCATAAAGTGCTTGATCTTAGAAAAGCAGGTCAAAACCACTGAGGATGCTGTGACCATTGAAGATGCGATCGCTGTCTTTGACAACGGGAAAGAGGAGATAGGAGTGCGGCAGCTGCAACAACAAGCTGATAGCATGCTTTGTGCAGCGATTCAATCAGAAGATGTGGAACTGCGAGAGGAAGCGCAACTCCTTTATAACCAGTTGGAAGTTCTCGTTCTCCAGTCAGGCTAGGAAGACGTTGCACGAGTAAAAGTACCGACAAAAGAAGCAAAAGAAATAAGCAGGATTCTCTAATAAATTGGTCGAAATTACTATATATTACACATATCGACTGGAGACATAAAAGAGAGAGTCTACTGTGAATGAATGATTAATTCGCCTAATGAGGATCTCGATGTCCGGCGGCATCTTCGCATATCATGATCTGATTACGATTGGTCTCATCGTCAGCTTCCTGAATTATTTCGATCAGTTCAGTCAGCCGATCAATCGCTTGGCCAACCAATACAACCTCCTTCAGTCCTTGCTGAAGCCGAGCGGGGGGGATGGATCAGGAGCCGTAGACGAAGGCTATGTTCGAGATTACGCCGGAAGAGCCGATCAAAGGGGAATTGGTGTTTGACCGGCTCTTCTTCGGTTACAATCCCGATGACACGGTACTGAAGAACTTGTCCTTGCAAGCTTCGCCAGGTCAGGTGATTGCCTTGGTCGGACGACCAACCGGTGCAGGCAAGTATGATTTCTGATGAATGGGAGACATCTATGAATTATAAAGAACATTCTAAAAAGATAAAGAATAAATATCAGAGTTTATCGATAAAGAACAAAATATTTTTTAGTAATATCTTAATTATTGTAGTGTCTCTTAGTATGCTCGCATTTTTTGCAAATATTGTTTCAAGTAAAGCAATTGTAGATAAAGCCATTAGTAACTCTTCTAGAGAACTGGAGCTTATCGATAAAAATTTGAAAACGCTTGCAAATAATATTGAGGATTATTCGAGAATACTCGCAACGGATCATAGGTTACAGACCCAGCTTCAAGGACAAATGGATTATCTTTCAAGCACATCGGGAGCGACTGACTCCTTGCAAAACCTGAATATTAAAAACACGCTTTCTGAAGTCATAAGCAATTTTGTCCGGCCTAATACTCTAATTGCCGCCGCAAGTGTGATGGACTACAAAAACCATCTCTTTGATATAGGCTACGCTGATAACAACAACATATCAAGAATAATGAATCCGGATTTGATCCGCATGATCAAGGAAAAACAAGTTCCTGTCTGGACAAACCTGTTTGCCTTTAAATACAATCACGGCACTATTGAAAACAGTTTTGCAGTTGCGAAAGCGGTCATTCATAAAGATACAGGCAAGACTGTAGGGGTTGTCGTTTTGTATCTTACAGAAAAAGATATCGCGTCTATTTATTTGGATCATATGAAATATAAGGGCGGCAGATTTTACATTTTAAATAAAAACGGGGAGGTCATATCGTCTCAAGACAAGAATGAGCTTTATAAAAAATTCAGTGATATAAGCAAAATTACGTTTAATAATGAGTCTCGCATGAATGAGAGTCATATAAACGGAAGCGGCAAAGACAAAGTTCTAATAACTACACATAACTTTGAAAAACTAGAGTGGAAAATTTTAAGTGTGATTCCACTTGATGAGGTCACGGTCGAGAATAAAAAAATTAACCAGTTGATCGTTATTATAGGAATTATGTGTTTGTTATTTGCCTTTATCGTTTCCTTCATGCTTTCACGAACCATTACCAGGCCGATATTGCAGATCGCAAAGACGATGAAGGAAATACGGCTTGGCCATTTACATGTTAGGATAGACAATAATTCTTTAGATGAAATCGGATTGCTCGGCGAAGGCTTAAACAGTCTGATGAACCGAATCGAGAATCTCATTGTTGAAAACTATGAAGAACAGAGAACGAAAGCTGAAATAGAGTTTAAACTACTTCAATCACAAGTCAAGCCACATTTTCTGTACAATACGATTGAAACCGTTATTTCATTTATCAAGCTCAATATGAAGGAAGAAGCCATAACTGCTTCGAGATACTTAGCCACTTTCTACAGAATTTCGCTCAGTAAAGGAAACGATATCATTAAATTCAGTGATGAGGTGCAATTAACCGTCAGTTATTTGGAAATTCAAAAGTTAAGATATATGGAATATATGAACTTTACGATTGATTTCGATGAAGACATCATGCATTATTCGATTCCCAAACTGACGATGCAGCCACTTGTTGAAAACGCTATTTATCATGGTCTTAAACAAAAAAACGAACAAGGAACTTTGAGTATAATAGGTTATAAAAAAGAGCGGTATATTGTGATCGAAATCTATGACGACGGCGTAGGAATGAGCGCTGATGAAATAAAGAAAGTATTAAAACCGCCGAAGAAGCAGTCGACTAAGCTAACAAAGCACACCGATTTCGGTGTCGGCAGTGTCAACAACCGAATTAAACTGTTATATGGTGATGAATATGGCCTCGAAATTGAAAGTGAAGTAGGGACATATACAAAGGTTGTGATCAAATTGCCACTAAATGATAAGTGAGGGGTTGTTTAGCTTGCTTAAAGTATTGATTGTTGATGACGAATATTATTTTAGACAGGCATTGAAGGTTTCATTGCCATGGAACGATCTCGGGTTTGAAATTTGCTGTGAGGCCAAGAACGGGAAGGAAGCTCTAGAGAAAATTCATGAGTACAATCCGGATATTGCGCTTGTCGATATTAATATGCCGGTAATGGACGGATTAGAGTTTATCTATAACGTAAAGGAGCAAGAGAAAAAGCTTAAAATTATGATTCTTACTGGGCATAGCGAATTTACTTATGCCAAACAAGCTGTGCAGTTAGGAATCTACAATTACATTTTGAAGCCTATTGATGAGAATGAAATTAAGAAATCGCTACTGGAGCTCAAATCTATAATCGAAAGCGAGAAAAGGTTCAAACTCGAGATGGATGAATTAAAGAAACAAGCCCGTGAGCATATGCCGGTATTAAGGGACAGGCTGATCAACGAAATATTGCATGGGAATCTCCCCAATGACAGTAAGGAAGCGGAACAAAGACTGGAATATTTGGATATTTCTCTTCTTTCACCTTACTATCTTTCATTTGTCATCGAAATTGATAGGAAAGAGGAGTTTCATTGGACTGAAAAAAATTTTCAAATCTGGCAATTTGCTGTTTCCAATATTGCCTCTGATTTGGTTCAGGATCTATATGAGTATACAATTTGTCGTGATCCATATGACCGAATTTGCTTCATTCTTGGCTTCAAGGAGAAAGAGTCGCTTGACAACATGGAGGCGCTCTGTGACAGAATTAGGCATTCTGTCCGAAAATATTTGAAGTTTACAGTAACAATTGGAATAGGGGGCATATATAAAGGGCTTGAGGATGTATCAATTTCTTATAAAGAGGCATCATTTGCCTTGAAAAATAGATTGATTTTAGGGGAAAACCGGGTTATTCCGTATAACATGGTATCGGAAACAGGGATGATGGCCACGTTATACTCCATGGCGCAAAGAAGCCAATTGTTGATGAGCATGCGCATCGGAAATGTCATGGAAACAGAAAATCGGCTTACAGACTATTTCGCCATGTTCAGGACGAAAAATATCAGTGTTGACATGCTATTTGTTACAAGTGTTGAATTGATTTCTACATGCTTGGAATACCTCGCAGAAACAGAACAGAGCATCAAAGAGGTTTTTGCGGATACCGATAGTCTTCTTGCAGCCATTCAACAAATGCAGTCCATTGATCAAATCGAAAAGTGGATTAAAGATATGTATGCAACTACTATACGCCACGTACAACAAAATAAGCTTTCAAAATCGGCGAAATTAGTCGAGGAAGTAAAACATTACATCCAGTGCCACTTTTTATATGAAGAACTGAAAATTGACGATATTGCAAAACAAGTATATACAAATTACAGCCACCTTTGCTTTGTGTTCAAAAAAGAGACCGGAAAAACAATTAACGATTACTTGACGGAGGTGCGCATGTATAAAGCGAAAGAGCTATTTGATCACGGAGAGCGGTTAATTCAAATTGTCGCGAATAAAGTTGGTTATGCGGATGCCAACTATTTCGGCAAGTGCTTCAAAAAAAATTATGGCGTAACACCAAGTAATTATATAGAAAACATAAAAAAATAATGATTCTTTTAAAATGCTTCTATGAGATGGAAGCATTTTTTGTTTGCATACAAAAAAACCAACAATTTTACTGTTGAACCGATAATTTTCTCTTAAAGGTGTAAAGCGAAAAGGATAAGATATATTCAGGATAGGAAAGCGGAATAAAATAAGCTGTCCGAAAAAAAAGTTATCATTGGAGGTCTTGAAATGTCAAAATATTTGAAACTAACTAACGCATTATTAGTCGGTTCAGCTTTAATCGCAATGACAGCATGTGGAACAAGTGGAAATTCGGGTAGTACTTCCACCGCAACGAACACCCCCCCGAGTGTGAAGAAAGTTAAAATTAAAGTAGTGACAATTAGTACGGATGAAGCCAGAAATAATATTATGGAAAAGTTTATTAAGCCAAATATTGAAGCTGCTCTTCCTGATGTAGAAGTAGAGTTTGAAGCAGGTGGAGGAGGTGCAGATTTATCTAATAAATTAAAGGCGTATAATGCATCTGGAGATTTACCTGATGTATGGTATGGCGAGTCCAGTCAGGCAATCCCGATCATGTCTGCGGGCAACTTGCTGGATTTGACGCCCTATGTGACGAAGGATAAATTTATTGAAAAATATGCGGTTCCGGATGCTTTGAAATATAGAGATAAAATTTATGCGCTTTCATCTGGGGCTGATACATATTTTACTCCGGTCATTTTCTATCACAAAGATATGTTCGAACAGGCAGGAGTACAAATACCTAAAACGTTCGACGACCTGATAAGAGTAGCTCAGACGCTTAAGAGCAACGGGGTTGTACCGATCTCCACTCCGGGTAAAGGCGGATGGGCAACGAATATATTCTTATTCCAGAACATGGTACAAATTGGAGACCCGCAAGCCATGGATGATATGTTAAACAATAAGACGGATTTCAACAACCCATCCATTAAAGCGGGACTTGCAAAAATCGAGGAATTAGCGAAATCAGGTGTATTGCCTGAGGGGGTAGCTAATCTTGATTACGGACCAGCCAAAGAGTTGTTTACATCGAAGAAAGCGGCAATGTATATGATGATGACTTGGGAACTGCCTGATTTAGCAAATGATTCTACGGTAGATTTCTTCCCATTCCCTTCTGCAAGTGACAAATACGATCCTACCGAAGTAGCCCAATATTGGGGCTCGCCTCTTAACGGCTATTCTGTAAACGCGAAAAGTAAAAACGTAGAGGAGGCCGTTAAGGTTGCCGAGTTCTTGGCTATGGCAGATGCGCAATACTTCGAATCCACTGGTGCTCCTGTTGCACTTCAAACAGGAAACGTATCGGGTGAAACGCAACCGTTAATGAAAAAGTTTTTAGACTGGTATAATGCCGTACCTAAAAAAATCGCTTCCTATTCGCTCAATGCCCAGGACGGTAGTGTAGCTGCTGAGTTTTCTACACTGGGTCAAAACCTGCTGACAGGCCAATATACGTCTGAACAGTTTGTCAAAGATTTTGATAAAACGTGGAAGGAAAATACGTGGTTTAAATAAGCAGTAAAGAATAGTTTATCGTGTACTACATTCCATTCTGAATAGAATTTCTTTATGGGATGTCGTACACTAATCACTTTTCAAAAAATGGAGGCAAAATGAGAAGGTTCTATAACAACAAACTCTCCATCTTTGTATTTGCATTTCCGGGATTGCTTATTTTTACACTCTTTGTGGTGTACCCTCTCTTCCCCGAATTGTTGATCAGCCTGCAAAAACACGATGGTTTTAAGAGCCATGGGTTTATCGGATTGGCAAATTACAAGGAAGTACTCGACTCCCCTCAATTTTGGCGAGCCAACAAGAATACATTTCTCATTGTAGCATTATCCACATTCGTTGCCTTGCCTATTTCGCTGATGTTGGCATTTCTTATGGATGCACAGAGTCCCAATATACGGAGATTTTTTAAAGCAACCGCTGTATTCCCCGCAGTGCTTTCTGTAACGGTAATATCACAAATGTGGGTTGCTTTTTATGAGCCTAGCTGGGGTTTGTTTAATTATATATTAAGAGAAATAGGTTTTGGCCAACTCGCCCAACAATGGTTGACCGATAAACATACGGCACTTATTAGCATAGCCATAGCTTTCTTGTGGCAATATGTCGGGTTAAATGCGCTACTTTTCTATACGGGGATAAAAACGATCCCTAATAATTACTATGAAGCAGCTGAGATCGATGGGGCGAATTTTTTTCAAGTGAGGATAAAAATTGTGCTCCCGCTGTTACAGGATATAGTCAAGTATGTTTTAATCATTTCGGTACTTGGCTCAATGGCACTATACGGGCATGTAAGAATTATGACCATGGGCGGTCCGGGAGATTCTTCAAGAACCATCGTATATCAAATGTACTATATGGCATTTGAAAGGTCCGATTTTGGGGTAGGATCGGCTACTGCATTGTTATTTATAGTAGAGTGTCTCGTTGTTTCTTTTATTATTCATAAGTATGTTGCCAGAGAAAAAATAGAGTTTTAGAACAGGATAGAGGGTGAGAAACGGTGACATTAAGACAAATAAGGACGAATCTATCTAATTATGGACTAAAAGCATTTTTATTTGTGCTGAGCTGCAGCTTTATTTTCCCTTTATATTGGATGATAAGCTTATCGTTCAAGTCCAAAAGTGAGGCATACGATAATCCATTTGGTTTGCCGAAAGACTGGGTATTTACGAATTTCTCTGAAGCGCTGAGCAAGTACCACTTTTTTGTCTACTTTAAAAATAGCGTCATATATACCGTTGGGACACTCGTCATCACGATTCTCATCGGGAGTATGCTGGCATATTGTTTAAGCAGAATGGACTGGAAATTCAGTAAAACTGCGATTATGTATATTACTTTGGGATTAATTATTCCTATCGAGGTCGTCATCATTCCGTTGTTTATGCTGGTTAAGAATTTGGGCATAAAGGACAGCTATCTCGGATTATTGTTACCTTATACCGCCTTTTCGCTGCCATCCTGTGTGTTAATGCTCTATGCGTTTTTCAGATCACTGCCTAAAGAACTCGAAGAAGCTGCTTGTTTAGACGGGTGTAACATTTATCAATCATACTTTCGAATCATTGTTCCCGTTGTCATGCCGGCATTTGCTACACAATGTGTTTTGTTATTCATGCGTAATTGGAATGAATTTCCACTTGCCTACATTATTGCCGGAAAAGATAGCTTTAGGCCCCTTACGATCGGATTGCTTGATTTTTTCGTAAGCATAGGAGTATCCGACTGGGGATTGATTGGGGCGGCCATGCTCGTTTCAAGTCTTCCGACGATTATTGCCTACTTAATTGGAAACGAGAAAATAGAGAATGCCTTAACCGCAGGCGCAATATTAAAGTGAAACAGACCTCAATCATCATGAGACCGGAAATCCTGGGTTAAAGCTTCCTTACTAGTGAGCCCTGCAAAAGTCACACTAAAATCTGTAAAAAACAAACCCCGTGCCGCCTCGGTACTGGGTTTGTTATATAAATGGTAAAAACGAAAGAGCTGGATTCATTGCTGCCTTCCGTTAAACAACTAACTGTGTCTTTTCATGCATAACCATATAAACTAACTGGAAGTTATATTGCTTAAAATTGTAAAAAACCATCAATTTTACTAGGGAACCGAGAATATTCCCTTTATGGAAACTAAAAAAGAACATAAGATAAACACAAGACAAGAAAGCGGATACAAAGGAGTAACCGGAAATTATGGAGGTGATTCATAGGAGGTAATTCATGATAAAAGTACCCAAACACTTTGTTAAGCTCGGACCCTGGTTTCATTGGAGAAATTCGAAAATTGAGAGGAGAAATTGAAGTTGAGAAAACCTAAGCAGTGGTTAATAGCGATGATTTCGCTAATCGTTCTAAGCATGAGTGCGTTGTCCAGCGTATCAGCTGAAGCTGGGAGCCAGAAAGCGCAAGCTACGAATATTATGAAAGAGATTTACGTTGCAAATACAGGCAACGATACCACGGGTGACGGCTCGCTAAGTAACCCATTTGCAACGATTGAACGTGCGCGTGATGAAGTACGCACAATAAACCAAAATATGACTGGTGATATTTATGTTTATCTTCGCGGAGGCAATTATAGAATCAGTAATACCATTACACTCGGCCATGATGATTCAGGCACTAATGGTTATAACATTACTTACCAAGCGTATTCAAATGAAAAGCCTGTAATTAGCGGTGGACAACAAATCAGCGGCTGGACGCAGGACTCGACGAATCCAAATATTTATAAGGCGCCATTGACTAGGGATTCAAAGTTAAGAGCATTGTATATAAACGGTCAACGTGCATCTATGACAAGCAAAGCTTTAAGCGCGATTGGAAGCGGTTACGGTACCTACACCATTACGGCAGGGCAAAATTCCTGGGCTTGGGAAAGTGGTTCGAAGAATGCTGGGCCCGTGTTCAGTGCATCCGATATTCCTTTAAAGACGAGAAACCAATCGGATATCGAGCTTGAAACGCAAATGACCTGGAATCGTTTTATAGTTACTCTCGATCAATTAAAAGACATTGGTAACGGCCAGGTAGCTGCTATGCTGCAGCAGCCTTTTGGCTCAATTGCACAACGATACACACACACTGGTTATAAAACGAGTGGTACTCAAATTGTATACAATGTCTTTGAATGGCTAACCAGTCCAGGACAATTTTACTTTGATAGACAGGGACAAAGCCTCTATTATTACCCACGAGAAGGCGAGGATCTGAGTACGTCGGAAATCATCGCTCCATCGGTAGAAACGTTGGTACGTATAGAAGGTACACCGATAACTGGACGGGCGAATCATATTATTTTCAAAGGTATTAGCTTTACACACAGCGATTATAACTTGTATCACGTTGGTAATTCGAGCGGTGCGGCTACTACACAGGGTTCAACCGTTTTAACTGCTTACGGCAATAGTAGTGATCATAAAGATTTTTATCGAAACTTTGATATATTGCCCGGTGCGATTAAAATCAGCTCAGCTAACGACATTCAAATTCTTGATAGTGAAGTGAAGCTTACTGGAGCGGTTGGTATCTCAATCGAAAATGATGTACAAAATATTAATGTAACTGGGAACTATATTTACTCCACAGGGGGAAGCGCCATTTCTATCGGCCATCCGCAACATGTTTATGAGAATGACCCGGTAACCTACAAGCATCCGGACGGAGCACCTGCTACCAAAGAAAAGTATACGGAAGGAACCGAGGGAGCACCGAAAAATATCAGTATTACAAATAACTATGTATTAGAACCATCGAGGTTTTTCCCAGGTTCTGCCGGTATTATGGCTTTCTATGTTGACTCGCTGACACTGCAACACAATCGCATAGAAAAAACGCCATATCAAGGGCTTTCACTTGGCTGGGGATGGGAGCAATTTAACGGAGACTCCTCCGCGGTTCTACCAAATATCCCAACGACAATCGCAAAAAATAACAATATCAGCTACAACGAATTTATTGATACCATGAACATGTTGGACGATGGTGGTGCGGTTTATACGCTTGGAGAGCAGCCAGGGACGACAATTAGCAACAACTATATTAAAGGTATTCCCTCCGGTCATAAATACGCACTCCATCCGGATGCGGGATCTGCTTATATGTCCTATACAAACAATCTTACCGATGTAAATAAAGGGATCAGGTGGATAATAGAATCGGGAACATGGGGAAAACAGCATGATCTAACGATCACTCAAACCTACGGTACGATCAATAAAGTGGATAATAAGAACGTGCCGAAAAGTAACATCCAAGATGTAATCGTTTATGAAGATGCCGTTTGGCCGACGGAAGTTTATAGTATTGCGATGAACTCAGGTCTTGAACCCGCCTATAAAAACATCGTACCGTCGACCACGATCCCGTTACAGGATTATGTGCTTCCTGCCAGTGTATTTGTTAATGACCCAGCGAAGACGTCGATCCAGATTCGTCCTGCAGGCGATGACAGCAAATCCGTTTGGCTGGCTCCTTCTGGAACGACCATTTTCACAGAGGGCTCAACCATGACCAAGGCAAGCGGGTCGGCGACTTCGATTGCCGTTCCTGAAGCCAGCGGACTTTACAAATTATATATTGTTGATGGACAAGGAAATCGGTCTGCGGAATCAACCTCCCAATTGAGAGTAGGCCTGCAGGGTGGACAGTGGAAGCTTGTTGGAATAACAGCACCTTCACGTATAACAGCATTTCTCGGAACGGCAAAGACTGCGTCAGCTCTTGGATTACCTGTAACAGTACAACTGGTTACCGAAAATGGAAACGTGAATAGCGATGTGACTTGGGATTTAAGCGGCATTAATTACAATCCATCTTCGACGAATGTCCAGGGCTTCAGGGTACCAGGAACAGTAGCCCTGCTTAGAGGTATTGAAAACCCGAGCAAATTACCTTTGACAGTAAGCGTTAGCGTAACTGTAAATAAGATCCCTCAGTCAAACATTACGGCAACAGCGACAAGCCAGGAAACCGCTGGTGAAAACAACGCAGCCTCCATGGCGATTGACGGAAACCCGGGAACTTACTGGCATACAAAGTGGAATAAATCCGACGTTCTCCCCCAATCGATTGCCTTAAACCTTGGAGGAACCTACAATATCAATGAAGTCACGTATTTACCAAGGCAATCAGGCAACAACGGAATTATTACAGGCTATAACGTGTATGTGAGTACGGACGGTGTGTCCTTTACTAAGGTAGCAAATGGAAATTGGGCAAACGACGCTACAAAGAAAATCGCAACGTTTACTTCGACAAATGCATCCTATGTCAAGCTCGAAGCAACAGCGGGCGTCGGTGGGTATGCAAGCGCTGCGGAGATCGGTTTAACTGTGGTACCATCGGGAGTGCCGAATCTCATGAGCATCACAGCCCCGGCAGCCATTAGAGGAGTGGACAGCGGAACGGCGAAGACAGCGGACGCCCTTGGATTGCCAAAGACAGTATCCTTGGATACCGATGTATACAGTGTGGATGCCAATGTGACATGGAATGTAGATGCTTCAAACTATGATCCCACTGTAAAGACTGTACAGACATTCACAGTAAATGGAACTGTAACTTTGCCAACTGGGGTGGTAAATCCCAATAACGTGCCATTGACAACAAGCATTAGCGTAACTGTAGATAAGGCTTTCTCCTTGACCGATTACAGGGCGATGTGGGGCTTCAACAGCAACGGTAATGACAGCAGTTCTAACGGGTTTCATGCTACGTTAAAAGGTGGCGCAACGTACAGCACAGCAGACAAGAAGGAAGGCACAGCTTCGCTCATTTTGAACGGAAGCGGCAGTTATGCCAGCGCCAATCTGGTCACCACCAGCATAGATAATGTAACAATGTCTGCCTGGGTGAAATGGAATGGAGCCACGTCAAAAGCTCAACAAATCTTGTTGAACGGTAGCACAAGCGGAAGCGGTTATTCCATATTCCTAGAAAGCGACAATGCCAATAAAGTTGGAATCTTGCTTGGAGGTAGGGCTATTCTTAAATCACAGTCAGCTCTTCCTGTAGGTCAGTGGACACATATCTCTGCGGTGAGACAAAGCGGAACGTGGAAGTTATACATCGATGGCAGCAGCGTGCCGATTACAGGCAGTTCCTCGTCACCCAACATGCCTACAACCGGTACGTTTATCGGAAGCAACCAGTCCGGCGCCGAAACCTTCAATGGGTTGATCGATGATGCGAGAATTTATAACGTTGCGTTGTCCTCCGAACAAATCCAGTCGCTGGCAAGCGTGGAGCAACCTATCATGAAGAAGCTCGTAAGTATAACTGCACCGGCAGCAATCACAGAAGTGGTCAACGGAACAGCTAAGACGGCAGAAGCCCTGGGCTTGCCTATCACAGTAGAATTGGTTACCGATGCAGAAAGTGTGAATGCCAATGTGACATGGAATGTCGAGACTTCAAGCTATGATCCAGCTGTAAAGACTGTACAGACCTTCTCAGTAAATGGAACTGTAACTTTGCCAACTGGGGTGGTAAATCCGAACAATGTAGCATTGACAACAAGCATCCAAGTGACTGTGCTGGCAGCGCCAGCAATGCCTCAATCTACTTTGACAGGTTCACAGCAGGTGACTTCTGGCGAAACATTCGATATAACGATGGGGTTAAGCAACGTTACGCAAAGTGAACACCAGGTAATGTACGCTCAAGATTTGATGCTTCATTATGATCCGGCGAAATTGCAGTTCGAATCGGTTGAATCGCTAATAGACGGATTCAAAGTTATCGATAAAAAGGAGTCTGTGCCGGGACAAATTCGGATTGTGGCTGCAAGCGTGAAAGCGAATCAAGGGGTGCTTGGCGTACCTACACAAGGTAACTTGCTCTCATTCAAATTTAAAGCTAAATCTGCAACTCAGGCGGCCAATACGACAGTTTCCATAGACCAGGTCGCTATTGCCAATGGACAGGGGATAGAACTGTCCGTTGATGGTTCTTCCCGCGTGATTGAAATTGGTATCAGTATAGCAGTAGATAAATCACAATTGAATGCGTTGATCACAAGCGCTCAAGCTAAGCACAATGCAGCAGTGGAAGGAAATGAGGACGGCTTGTATGCGGTTGGATCTAAAGCACAATTGCAATCGTCTATCGATGCGGCTAGTGCGATAGCGAACGATGCGAATGTCACTCAGCAGCAGGTAGATGATACTAAAGCTACGTTGGATGCGGCAATTCAAGTGTTCGAATCCATGAGAATTAACGCAGATATTAATGGACAGGGCGGTATCACAATCGGAGACTTGGCGATCGTTGCAGCAGCTTACGGCAAACAATCAGGTCAGTCGGGCTGGGTTGCGAAAGCCGATGTCAATCATGATGGTAAAGTAGACATTGAAGACCTTGCGATCGTAGCTACAGCGATTTTGCAATAATCAGTTTAAAGAAGCCATTGATTCCATTTTAAATGGGGTCAATGGCTTTTTTAGTACAGGAAAATCGTAAAAATAACAATCTTAAAGAAAAGTGTTATTTTGAAGAAGAGTGAGTGGGTGCTTTAACTCATGCTGCCCCAGTTTACAGCTACTTTGTTGATCCGAATTTCTCTGCCGACTTATGGGCGAAAAGAGCAAAGCGTCAAGAGCATTCCTTAGTTTCAGTTGAATCAGTACAAGCAAGGTGTCACCATGTCAAGAGACAGGGCAGTGATGTAGTGTTGATTAAGAATGCATTCTTAAGTAGCAAAGAAGTTGTAATACTTAAACCGTCGCCCCTATTCTATACAGGGTGTCGGCTTTGTAACATTAAGATAAAACGTTTAGTTAATTTTCACCTGTAAAGCTGTAAAAGTTCGATAGTCAGACGTTCATTTGATGGGGGCACATCGTATAAGATTTGTTCACACTGAACACTCAACACATGTGGAGTGGGGAAACAGATTTGTAAATGACATCGCTTCGTGTCCAAAACGTCAAAAAATTCGATAATACAGGTGAGGATTTGGTAGATCTGATCTCGATAGGCACAATGGGGTTGATTAAAGCAATCGAGAGCTTCCAAACCGGTATAGGCACGAAGCTCGTGACGTTTGCAGCTCGTTGTATCGAGAATGAAATACTTATGCATCTTCGGTCACTGAAGAAAACACGCAAGGACGTATCGTTGCATGATCCAATTGGCATAGATAAGGAAGGCAATGAGATCACGTTAATCGATATCCTTGGTACTGAAGCGGACGATATTGTAGATAGAGTGCGGTTAAAGATTGAAAAGAGCAAAATATATAAGAACCTTGAAATACTTGATGATCGTGAGAAAGAAGTTGTCATTGGAAGGTTTGGTTTGGAGCACGGTGGGGATGAGCGGACGCAGCGAGAGATCGCGAAGGAGCTTGGGATTAGTCGGAGTTATGTGTCGCGGATAGAGAAGAGGGCTTTGATGAAGCTTTATCATGAGTTTTATAAGGCGAAGCGGTGACGGGTTATTTATTAATATTGTTGGAATAAGTTCTTTTGTAGACTCAATGGCCACGTCTTTGTAACGTGGCTATTCTTTATGTGATTTTTGCTAATCTGTTGTTTGAACGAAACAGCAAATCATAATAAAGGTTGGGTTTGTTTTCCGATTTAAGGGCTCAATAACTGTTTATCCCATATAGATAATCATGGGGACGGAATGGGGGATGAAATCCCCGCTGATTCGCTACTCTAATCGTTGTATATGAATATTTACGCTCTAATCGTGGATTGTAAAATGAAGGCATCGTGATTGTATTGGCACAAGCTCGGATTACACGTGAGTAGATGGCGGTTATGATTGCCAAAGCTATTAAAGCTACGGGAAAATCCAAAGATGGAAGTGATTTAGACGAGCGAATATTGTCTGAATTTGTGGATCAATCATCTATCCACGTGTGGGCGAGACAGGCAGTAGTTCAATGTGTTAACGCCGGAATTATTAATGGTAAATATGTCCAAAACCTGAATCTCTCTGCTAATGCAAGTCGTGCGGAAGTGGCCGTAATGTTGAAGAGATTCTTGCAGTATGTACAATTTGTTAATTAATCGTTTGTTTATGTAAAGCGATAAGACAAAAGAAACAACATTGGGATCCTATCCACGGCAATATCAATTATGAATTTATAGTTTACATTATTTATTAATCCAGTTATGCTAATGATTGTGTCACTTTTTGAATTTAATAGATGCAGTTTTTTATTGCTGATTTTATCCAATTTACCATACTATGAAAGCACTTTCATGAAAATTCTGATGTGCAAGGTGGGGTCCAGTTGCAGCGTAGAGTTTTTTTCAAAAACAGAAATTATTTCAAAGGAATATATCTATGGATCGCGATTGTAATATGTCTTCTAGTGACCATATTCTCGGTCACGATCTATTATAATGTGAAGAAAAATGTGGTAGAGAATAATTATTCATTGAATAAACAAACGTTGTATCAGATGAAATATAACATTACGTACATGAACGCTACCGTTAAAAATCTTATTTCTTCGATATACTTTAGTGCGGAAGCGGACTATTTGCTAAATCTAAGCGATACAGACAATAAAATTTTTGATATTAATCAGACCATAAATAAAATGACTACGTCAATCATTAACAATAATCCGCTAGTGCAATCGATCTATGTCTATAACCCGCAGGATGATCTCTACTTCTCTACCTACAAGGAAATGTTTTACGAAGATGAGGAGTTAATGAAAACACTTAATAGCTATAAGACTGTTCCAATGTTGGAACCGATTGCGAGGAAAGGACAAGATTCTAAAAACAATGACAAGGTATTTACTTATGTCATGTATGAGTCGACAAGTCCTAAAGGTATCTTCGACGGCGCCGTTTTTGTCAATGTTAATGCGGATTTGGTTATTAATAACTTGGAAATCATTAACACCAACGATGCAAAAGGTGAACTTTTCCTGCTTAGCGATAAACGTCAAATCATTAATCACGACAGCATTGACCAAAGTTTGCAAGCGCCAATCCAACAACTGTTTGATAGTAAAATTGAAAAGTCGATCGAGCGAGGTGAGCAATACGGCTATTTAATCGACCGAATCGAGGGTCGTAATTATTTCGTTACTTATATGTACATTGAGGGAGCGGACTGGGTCTTAATAAAAACTCAACATCTCTCGGATGTATTAAAATATATGAATAAAATTCAATTGAGTATTGTGATCATGACGGTCATTTTTCTGGCATTAAGTATTCTCGTTTCATTTACATTATCGAAACGAATCTACAGACCAATAGGAAGTCTTGTTCAGAGAATGCGTTCTGAGCAGTTAATTGTAGACGATGACGATGATACTAATCATGATGAGATTGGTTTCCTGCATAATTCTTATAGTAAGTTCGTTGAACTAGTAACTATTGCTCAAAGTAACGAGCAGGATAACCTGCTGACATTAAAAAATTATTACTTAAGAAATTTGCTCATTGATAGTGAAGCTGCTAGTGAAAAAGAGTTGAACATATTAAATGAGCATAGCCGCCTTTCATTAGATTTGGACGGAAATTTCGTTGTCTGTGTAGTGAAAATCGACAATTATCAATCGTTTAAAGACAGTAATAGCAGTAGAGATATAGAACTGTTCAACTATGCTATCGTCAATATTTCTTCAGAAACTACTTCCGAGCGGTTCATGAATGAATCATTGGACATGAAAAGAGATCATTTTGCGATTATTGCTTATTCCAAACTTAAGGAAAATGACACCATATATCAAAATCTTCAATTATCGATGAAAGAGCTTCAAGCTAATATTGCGAACTATCTGAGGCTCTCTATAACAGTGTCAATAGGGTCGGTCGTTGAAGAAATACACGAACTATCCCAGAGTTATCATATCGCGCTGAATAATTCGAATTATCGTTATGTGATGGGTAAGAACACGATTATTACTCCGGATTTGGTTGATAAGCAAAACAAAAGCCAAGAACTAAACTATTCCGTTCATCTGGAGAAGAAGCTTATTGAGGAGATGAAATCCAACAATATTGACGCTGCCGAAAATACGTTGTTTGCCATTCTGCAGGAAATTTCCGGACAAGCGGGCAATCACATTACATTTTCGGTCATGTTATTAATCAGAACCATTTTTACGACAGTATTCGAAATGAATGATTTCAAATACAATCAGTCTTCAATCGACTTTAACACGGTATATAGCAAATTTGTTGAGCTGGAAACGATAGAAGAAATCCATGACGAGATGAAGAGTCTACTGCGACGGATGATTAGTACTGAGAAATATCAAGTTCATGAAAAACACAACGTCATTGTGGAAACGATTAAGGATAGCGTTCAAAAAAATTATTCGGATCTTGATTTATCGTTGCAGAAGTTAGGAAGCTTGTTTAAGATGTCACCAGCATATCTTGGGCAAATTTTCAAAGGGCAGATGGGAATGTCTGTCGCGTCTTACATTAACGAGGTTCGAATTGTACGCGCCCAGGAGTATCTGGAAACCTCTAATTTAAGTGTTATGCAGATTATGGATAAGGTCGGAATTGCGAACGAAACTAGTTTCTACCGATTGTTCAAAAAGAGATTTGGTTGCTCTCCTAAAGAATATGTTTTTATTAAATCCATTCAAGAAGAATAAAAGCATTAAAAAGTGGATAACCAAGCGCGAATTGAGCGCAGGTTGTCCATTTTTTTGTGTTTTGGCAGTTTTTCTATAAAATGATAGTCCAATTTTTCGCATAACAGCAGGGAAAACTACACTTTTGTCAGTTTCTAAGATGAATATGATCCGATATATTTATTGGTGTAGCCGGCAAGGCAATCCAATACATTATAGGCAGGTGAACAGAGTGAAAGCTTTACGTACTTTCCGCAAGAACAAGGAGTTGTTCTATTTGACAATTCCAGGCGTGTTATTTATTTTTATTTTCAATTACGTTCCACTCTATGGATTGATACTGCCTTTTAAGGACTATCGATTCGATCTAGGTTTTTGGAATAGCCCTTGGGTTGGATTTCAAAATTTCCGTTTCCTTTTCTCTGGTGACGATGCATGGCGAATTACGAGAAACACAGTAGTATTGAACGCGTTCTTCATTGTCATATTACTTGTGTGTTCCATTGCTCTTGCGTTGATTTTATATGAGATGTCACGAAAATTTGTGAAATTTTATCAGACAGTTATGTTTTTCCCGTATTTCCTATCTTGGGTTGTCGTCGGTTATGTGTTTTTGGCCCTGCTAGATATGGATCACGGTTTTGTAAATGGGGTGCTGCAGAAGCTCAATATGGAACCAATTCTGTGGTATAACGAAGCCTCGCATTGGCCATCGTTACTGGTTAGTGCGAATACATGGAAGAATGTCGGTTATTATACGATCATTTACTATACTGGCTTATTGGGAATAGATAGTGAATTGTTCGATGCCGCTGACATTGATGGCGCCAATAAATGGCATAAGATCAAAAGTATCTCACTTCCGATGTTAAAACCTTTAATCACGCTATTGCTGCTGCTACAAATCGGAAAAATATTCTATGGAAACTTTGATCTTTTCTTTAACTTGACACGGGATTCTTCGCTACTATACGCAACGACAGATGTTATCGACACTTATGTCTATCGTTCGCTTAAAGGTGTGGGAGATTTAGGGATGTCCTCCGCTGCCGGCGCTTACCAAGCCGTCGTTGGATTTGTACTTGTTCTCGTTACAAACTGGATTATTAAAAAATACGACAGAGAAAATGCACTGTTCTAAGGATGTGAAATGAAATGCGGTTTAAATTCTCTAGCATAGCTATGCATAGTTTAATGATTATCGTTACGATATTGTGTTTAACACCAATGTTACTAGTAGTATCTGTTTCGTTAACTAGTGATGCGGATATTATCAACAATGGTTATTCCTTTATTCCAAAGACTATTGATTTTTCGGCGTATCGGTTCATTTTTGAAAATCCTAAGCAACTTTTTACATCTTATCTAGTAACCATTATCGTTTCGATTGTAGGTACGATAGTCGGATTATTGATTACAACGATGCTGGCATATGCCCTCTCTAGAAAAGATTATGCTTATGCTCAAAAAACTACGTTCTTTGTGTTTTTCTCGATGCTTATTAGCGGGGGATTAATTCCATGGTACATTTTAATCGTTAATCAGCTTCATATGAAGGATACAATTTTTGCCTTAATCGTGCCATATTTAGTTAGTGCGTGGTTTGTTATGCTCATGAAAGGATTTTTTTCAAGCATATCACCAGCTATTATTGAATCTGCGAAAATCGACGGGGCAAGAGAGTTTGGTATCTATCTCAAAATTGTGCTTCCAATCGCTAAGTCAGGCATTGCTACTATAGGATTGTTTTACTTGCTTACCTATTGGAATGATTATTATTTGAGCTTAATGTTTATTCAGAACAATACCGATATTATTTCCTTGCAATATATGTTGTTCAAAATCCAATCGAATATGGACTTCCTTAAGAGTGCATTTGTACCGCCTTGGATGGTTAGCAACGTATCGTTGCCTGAACTATCGGTGAGAATGGCGCTTGCTGTACTGGCTGCTGGTCCTATGATGTTTGTATTTCCATTCTTCCAAAAGTATTTCGAAAAAGGGATTACGGTTGGCTCAGTAAAAGGATAGTCATCTAGTCTTGGTTGTTACTGCAAATGCAGTTTCAATAGATATTATTATTATAGGGGGAAAAAAGAAATGTATAAAAAACAATTTCTACTTTGCATGACCATGATCCTGGCTGTATCTTTGCTCATTAGTGCATGTGGCGCAAAGACTGGAAATTCCGGTGAGTCACCGAAAGAAAATACAGACCCATCATCGAATGTAACGGGAACAGAATCAGAGTTGAAGCCAGTTGAATTAACATGGTACACAGTTGGTACGGTTCAACCGGATCATCAGGTTGTTATGGATGAAGTAAATAAAATTTTGAAAGAAAAGATCAATGCAACACTAACATTAAACGTTATCGATTGGGGTGCTTTCGATGAAAAAATGAAAGTAATCACTTCGACGAACGAAGCGTACGACCTTGCGTTCACGTCCTCATGGGCGAACAACTACGCATCCAATGTTTTGGGAGGCGCTTATGTACCGCTAGATGAGTTACTAGAGAAATACGGTAAAAACATATTAGAGCAAGTGCCTGCGAAATATTGGGATGCTACTAAAGTAAATGGTGAAATTTTCGGTTCTTTGAATTATCAAACGTATTTCATTGCTCGAGGTCTTGCTTTTAATAAAGAGCTTGTCGATAAGTATAAATTTGATGTGAATAGTGTGAAAAAACCAAGTGATTTGACTCCATACTTAGAGCAAATTAAAAACGGCGAGCCTGGAATTGCAGGATACTTGCCAGCAATGACTAGCTTCCCTGAATTATTCAATATGGAAACGGGCTTCACGATCGATGCTGTTCAAGGTAACAGTATGTTCCCATTAGTAATCAATGTGGACGACAAAGATATGAAAGTTTATAACGGTGTGGAAAGCCCGGAATTCATGGATCTGATGAAGGTGTACAGAGAGTGGTATGAGAAGGGTTACATTAAGAAAGATGCTATTTCTAGAAAAGATTATAAAGCTGAAGCTGATTCTGGAAAATATGCGGTATGGTATCGTGGTGGCGGTCCAGGTGCTAGTGAGTCGGCTACTATTGAACAAGGAAGTCCGACTGTCGTAATTGACTCAGCCCCTTCTTATGTTAATACTGGTGGAGTTATTGCAACGATGACGGCGATTTCTAGAACAAGTAAAAACCCAGAAAGAGCAATGATGCTACTTGACTTGCTGTATAGTGATAAAGATTTGTATCGTTTACTTAATAACGGTATCGAAGGAAAGCACTTTAACAAAGTAGACAATGATACTATTGAGCTTATTCCGAATACTGGGTACTTGCCTGCAGTAAATTGGGAATATGGAAACGTATTTAATGATTACCAACTTAAAGATTCGCCAGTGTCTATGGATGAGCTGAAATCATTAAATGAAACATCTGCTACATCCCCATTACTGGGCTTCCTATACAACCCGGATTCTCTTAAGCAAGAATATGCTCAAGTTAATGCGATCATGGGGGAAATGGTCCCTGCGATGATGACAGGAACAGTTGACCCTGCAGAGATGCTACCTAAATTCGTGGATCGATTGAAGAAAGCAGGCATGGATAAGCTGATCGAAGATGCACAGAAGCAGATCGACGATTGGAAAGCAGCAAATGTTAAATAATTAAATACTCATATTTTGCAAGGAGCCGTCCCAATCCTAAATGCCATTCTTATCTGGAGTAAGACGGCTTTTCTTAATGAATAAGGATTGAAAAGAGGGATACCGATGAACGCAACTCCAAGAACAGTACAAAACTTCGACTCCGATTGGATGTTCCATTTAGGTGATCTACCTATCATGCATGCTGTAAAAGGAGGAATGACAGGTGGGTTAACCGATTGCGAACAGATCGAAGAAGGGGAATGGCTGAAGATCGCTTTTTTCGACGAAAGAAAACAGGCTGTAATGAATGAGCGGGATTGGCAGGCTGTCGATCTTCCACATGATTGGTGTGTGGAAGGGAATTACGTATATGACGGGGATAAAGTTAAACATCATAAGAACCACGGTTATCTACCTGTTGGCATTGGATGTTATCGTAAAGTTTTCGAGATTCCTTCAGAAGATCTTGGCAAGAAGCTATCGATCGAGTTCGATGGCGTTATGCGTAACTGTACCGTATGGGTTAATGGGCATTTAATGGGAACTCATCCAAGCGGATATACGGGATTCTGTTATGACATTACCGATATTGCACGTTACGGTGATGAGGGGGAAAATGTAATTTTCGTTAAAGTTGATGCTAGTGATTATGAAGGCTGGTGGTATGAAGGTTGCGGTATTTATCGCCATGTCTGGCTCAACAAGACGGAAAGACTTCACGTAGGAAGGCACGGAACGTATGTGACCACGCCAAATGTAAGTAAAGAAGCGGCTGACGTTACTGTAACGACAACCGTATGTAACGAACAACCTCATGCCGTGAATTGTATAATCAAGACTTTAATTGCGGATGGAATAGGGAATGTAGTCGCTTCCAGTTCGGAGAACATCACCATTCAAGCAGACAGTCAAGCAGATGTTGAAACTACGATGAAATTGATGAACCCGGTGCTCTGGTCGCCTGAGAATCCTTATCTTTACGAAGTTATTACGGAAATTTATGAAGCTAATGAACAAGATGTGGTGGATGTTTACAGAACCCCATTAGGTGTGCGAACAATAAAGTTTACCGCGGATAGTGGATTTTACTTAAATGGTGAACGGTATTTAATTAAAGGGACTTGCAATCATCAGGATTTCGCTGGCGTAGGAGTCGCTCTGCCTGATCAAGTAACTGAATATAAAATCAAGCTTCTTAAAAGTATGGGATGCAATGCATACAGATGCTCGCATCATGCTCCCTCACCTGAGCTTCTAGATCTATGCGATAGAATGGGTATGCTCGTTGTAGACGAAAACAGGAAGCTCGATGTATCCCCAGACGGGATCGCGGACCTGAAAGAGATACTTTATCGAGATCGAAATCATCCATCAATCATTTTGTGGAGCATGGAGAACGAGGAAATATTAGAAGGAACGATTATGGGAGCGAGAATGCTTGATACGCTGTCACGAATTACGCATTCTATTGATCCAACTCGACCTACGATTTCATGCATGAATCATGGGTGGAATGACGGAGGCTATAGTCTTTCCGTAGATATAACGGGATATAACTATGGCCAAAGAGAAGATCAATATCTTGTCGATCATGAAACGTTCCCAGACCGAATCATGCTCGGAAGTGAGAGTACGAGCTGTACGACTACACGTGGCATCTATGAGAATGATGATGTTAAAGGATACTGTTCAACTTATGGAGATCAGATTCCAGAGTGGTCTTGTTCGCACGAGAAATCATGGCAGGATGTAGTGAATCACCCTCATTTGACAGGCATATTTGTTTGGACTGGTTTTGATTACAGAGGAGAACCAACGCCTTATCAATGGCCTTGTATCGGATCACACTTCGGGATCATGGATAGCTGCGGATTCCCGAAAGATGCTTACTATTACTATAAAGCTGCCTGGACAGAAGAACCGATGGTGCATATTCTTCCTCACTGGAACTGGCCGGATAAGGTTGGACAAGCGATCGATGTGTGGGCTTATAGCAATTGTGAGACTGTAGAATTATATATTAATGGTCGTACTCTTGGCGAAAAGACTGTTGATCGAAATTCACGAATCGAGTGGAAGATTGACTACATTCCCGGAGAATTGACAGCGATAGGGAAAATAGCTGGGAAAGAAATAGCAAGAAAGACTGTGACAACAGCAGGACCCGCTCATCATATTAGGCTAGAGCTGGATAAAACAGAAATAAAAGCGAATGGTACGGATATTGCGATGATTAAAGTTTCCGTATTTGATGATTATGGTGAAGTTGTTCCTACGGCAGATAACGAGATTATGTTTACAATCGAAGGTCCCGGTAAAATTCTTGGTGTTGGAAATGGTGACCCAAGCAGCCACGAACCTGACAAAGCAAATCTTCGACGAGCATTCAACGGACATTGTTTAGCAATTGTTCAAGCTAACAAGGAACAAGGGGACATTGTTATACGGGCAACTTCGGTTTCTTTGCAAGAAGCTGTTGTCGTAGTACGTTCGGAGTGAAGCTGTACGGGGGATATTAGAGGTAAAGTAGAAAATGCTGAGCCTCTAATATCGCTTACGAAACACCTGCAAGTTATCGAAAAGATAATTAAAGATGTTAGGAGACAATAGAATGAGTAAGTCTATTTATAAAAAAATAGTCACTGTATTATTAATGTTTACATTGGTTTTCAGTTCTTTTGGCGCAATTACTCAAAATGTAAGCGCTAACGCATCGGGAAATAATATTTATGCACAGTTTTTTGTATCTCCAACGGGTAGCGACGATAATGACGGGACTTATGAACGTCCGTTTCTAACTATTGAAAAAGCTAAACAAGCTGTCCGTCTAATCAATCAAGCAATGACTGGCGATATTTATGTTTTTGTAGAAGAAGGTAATTATTACATCCCTGAGGGAATGAATTTCAACGAAGCGGATTCAGGGTTTAATGGGCATCGCGTTCATTATAAAAGCCTTGGAGCTCCTGGAAGCGCGCATTTAATTGGCGGCGTTCCTATTACAGATATTACAACTGATTGGGAGCAGACGAGTGCTGCCGATGCAAATACTACGGACTATTTAAAATATTTACCAGAATCTGCAGTCGGTAAAGTATATAAAGTTAAACTTGATCCTGAACAATATAACTTTAACCAACTTTATATCGGCACTCAAGTAGATACTAGCTTCAATAAAGCGATTATGGCCCGTACTCCGAATAAGGAAGAGGATGCTATATTCCAAGCATGGAATGGCCCCTATTTCTTGTCAACTAAAGGTTCAAACAAAGATATGGGTTACAAATCGAGCGACCTGACTCCAGCTCAAATCGATGCTCTAGTAAAAGCTCAAGCCGCAAAGATTGCAGAAATTGCTCAACTTTTTGTTTTTGACTGCGGAGGATATGCTTTCGAGTCTAACACTCTTCCTATTAACAGAATCGATACAGCGAATAATATGATATATTCACCGTTCGATTCTGCGCATCCTGAAATGTATATTACAAAATACAACATTAATTCCAATGCTCGTTATTTCATGCAAGGAAATATTTCCTTCTTGGATACAGCTGGCGAGTATCACTATGATAAAAAAACAGGCTGGCTTTACTACTATCCAACGGCAGCTGACGGAGTAACAAGTGCTCAGGATATGAACAACTTGAATATCGTAGTTCCGACGACGAAGGAAATTATTCGTTTGCAAGGCTCTGATAAACCGAGCATTGCGGATTGGGGAAAAACACCGGATCTTGCAAAACAAGTTAGCCATATCACTTTCGACGGATTCACTCTCGAAGCTACAGAATCAGATAGTTATATTGTAGATGGCTGGAGCTATGGTGAAACTTGGTATGCTGGCGGTACAGCAATTCCATACCCACCAGCAGAGGCAGCGGGCAGTACACAGCCATATTATTCTGACTATGCTGTTCGTCCTGCATATATGCATGGCGGGTTCACATTGATTAATACTAATAATATTACTATTCAAAACAGCCGAATTACGAATATGGGGCTATTTGGAATCGTTGTTTGGCGCGATAATTCACACAATACGTTCCAAAACCTTGTTATCGAAAACACGGGTATGGGCGGTATCAATACGGATGGCGGTTATCCGGGAGTTGGAAAATACAATAACAACCATACGTTCTATAATTTGTCCATTCACAATGTTGGACAAGTCAATGCTTTTGGTGCAGGATTGCAAGTAATGAATACAGGTCATAGCATTTTTAAGAACCTCGAAATTTACTATGCTCCACGACGTGCAATTTCGTTTGTTGGTCAAGCACAAACTATGCCTAATGCAAGTCCAAACTTTGACCCGGTGAGAGATGTATATAA
This sequence comes from Paenibacillus sp. J22P15, assembly GCF_056269345.1. Classification (NCBI taxonomy): domain Bacteria; kingdom Bacillati; phylum Bacillota; class Bacilli; order Caryophanales; family Paenibacillaceae; genus Paenibacillus; species Paenibacillus sp. J22P15. The sequence continues at coordinate 33,441 of NZ_JBWDNT010000019.1, read as the reverse complement.
CTACGGCAATCGTTTCGAATATATTTATGTGCATGATGCGGAGCAAGATACCGCTGAGGATAGTGCTATCTTCATCGGAGCTCTCTTCAAAGGCGGCGATGTACAGAGACTACACGGCACAAGAATCCCGGCAGAGGCTATTAATAAAGAAACAGGTCAGCCATATGGTGAATCCAAGGCGGGGAATGTCTTTAATCAAATTGTAACTTCGGATATTGGTAGTGCAGCCGACGTACGTGATCCTAATACGGTTCATGGTATGGACTTGGCTATGGGTGCTACAGGTACTTACCTTTCTAATATTGAAGGTATTAACAATCAAAGTGCTAATTTACGTGTTGAACCAACGCAAAATGGCGATGTATTTTATGTTGATAACGTAAACAGCGATTATCCAACGTCAGCGTATAGTCCGCGTCTTTATTATTCGTTTGACAATTCGAAGATGGAATATGACCGTATCGGTATTAATCGTCAAAATTTTCCATTTACTTCCGAATTGTATAATCCAAACTCGCCGAAATTACAATCGGATAGCTATTTTTCGGATGATTTTGAAGGCGGAGAGATTGACACAACAAAATGGTCAATTGAAAAAGGTAATCCTGTTATTTCCACCGCGTATACAGCTGAAGGTCCGTTCAATGGTCATTATTCTCTGTTCATTAATGGCGGTGCGAAAGGGAATTCAGACGGGGTTGCAGTCAGTAGAACATTCGACGACAACTTAAACAAAACCGTAACTGGTTGGTTCTTCGATAAACGTCGTGATTATGCCGGTAATGACTACAATGAAGGATTGAATGATTCGGATGTTAGAGGCCAATCTTACATGAGAGTTGATGACAATACTTCTGCCAACCATGTTGGGCTTGGAATTAACGGTCATGCTAGCAGAGACTATTTCACTTATCTTGATGGTACGACTGAAAAGTTAACGACTATACCGCGTAGTTTTGGGTGGCATCAGTTTAAGTTTGACTACTCTACTGCCGGCAAAGTTACACTTTATATTAATGATCAAGAAGTAACAACACTCGATAGAGCGTCATTCAATTATATTGGAATGGGAAATTACGATAGCACTGGCGCTCCAGGCAAAAATACTGGTATGTCCTACTATGATCTAATTGATGTTTACGGTGGTGTAGACGCTGATCCAGTAGTGCCGCTTCAACCGAGTGCGGGTTCAGTACCACCTTATACGCCACCAGTAGTTGTAGACCCTGTTACACTAATCAACAACTGGGATTTTGAGAACGGAATGCCGAAAACCGAAATTGCAATTACGGGTTCCGGACAGTCTGCAACATATAATAAAGATGGTTTTACAACTTTCTGGGGAACTAATCCAAATTTGAAAGTTATAGCGAACCCGAAGAAAGATACGAAAAATGGCAGTAATAATACTATGATCGTCAACAATGAGCCAGCCCTCTATTATGAAGAGACGCCTGCGCATAATTGGAGCAATTACACGCTTGAGTTAAAATTTGCGCTGTCTAGCGATTATACAGACACTGCACATCCATTACGTTTCTTTATTAATACGCAGCCGATCGTCAAATCCGGTACTCACGCTGGAAAAATGACATACCAACCGGCGGGATACAACGTTGCTTTTAATAAAGCCAACAATAAAATGGAGCTATACCGTGCAGATCAAAACAGTGATGCAACTCATATGAACAATAAAATAGAGGGATCGACAAGTGCTGATCTGCCTGCTGACCTATTTAAAGCAGTCACTAGCACTGGTAGCTGGCATACATTGTCCATCACTGTAGCAGATGGTACGATATCCGCAACGCTTGACGGAAGTACGACAATTGTAGGACAAGACTCAACTTACAAAAGCGGATATATTGCTTTTGCTCCTTGGGATGGTAGCTCAGCTAAGTTTAACTTGATGTTAGACGATATCAATGTAAAGACAAACAAAATAGAACCAAATATGGTATATGATGCGAATCTTAAACTGGGTAATGCAAAACTTAATGGAAATTTCAACCCTAGTCACACATCGTATCAGGCTTCAATTACCGATCCAACTAAGGACGTTACACTGATTATGCCAACTACAGAACATGAAGCAACATTTGCCATTTTACTGAATGGCACAGATATTACGGACCGATTCACGGATATGACGGCGCAATCGTTACCGTTAATCAATGGTTCAAATACGCTCACAATAGCTCAGACATCAAAAGTGGGCGCAACAACATATTATACTGTTGGTATTTATAAGTCCTACACAAATGCAACAATTGACACAATTTTACCGGTATCAACAACGGTTGGCACATTACCAACACTGCCTAAAACGGTTAATGTGACATTTGATGGCAGCGATTCTCAACCTGTTGCAGTTAAATGGGATATGATGAACAATACAGATCTTAATAAACTGGGAACATACAAGGTAAAAGGTTCCTTGATGGGAATGTATAGCAAAGTTGAAATTACCGTTTATATTAACGGGGTAACATCAATAGACTCATTAGCACCTATTTCAATATTGAATACGGAATTGCCTGTATTACCAACATCAGTTTCGGCGCAAACGATGGAAGATGGTGTACTTGGAAGTACGACATTACCGATTACTTTTGTTGAGGTTGATCCTTCTGTATATACAAAAGTAGGAACAGTAGTACTTGTAGCTCATGTTAACGGACGTACTGATACATTATTGCAGCAGATTATTGTCTCAGATGCAGCTGAATCACAAGTCGATACAGCAGCACTAGAAGCGGCAATTACAGAAGCACAAGCGAAAGTGGAAGATGCGGAATCAGGCACGGAGCCAGGCCAATATCCGCAAGCAGCGATTGATGCGTTAACAACAGCGATTGATGCAGCAACAGCAGTGAAGGAAAACACTTCAGCAACGCAAGCGGAAGTGGATGCGGCAGAATTAGCTCTTAAGGATGCTATAGCGACATTCAAAGCAGCTAAAAATCCAACACAAGGTACTGATACAACTGCACTAGAAGCAGAGATTACAAAAGCACAAGATAAAGTGAAAGTAGCGGAATCAGGCACAGAGCCAGGCCAATATCCGCAAGCAGCGATTGATGCGCTAACAGCAGCGATTGATGCAGCAACAGTAGTGAAGGAAAATACTTCAGCGACGCAAGCGGAAGCGGACGCAGCAGAATTAGCTCTTAAGGATGCTATAGCGACATTCGAAGCAGCTAAAGTTCCAACACCTGCAGTGGATACAACTGCGCCAGTATGGCCGGATGCACAATTAACTGCATCTAATGTTGGGAAGAATAGCCTGACACTGAATTGGAAAGTAGCAACAGATGACTTTGGAGTAATCGCAGGTTACAAGCTTTACATGAATGGCACTGAACTGGCGACAATGGATAGTAATGTTACTAGTTACCAAGTGTCAGGTCTAGAGGCTGACACAACATATTCGTTTAATGTTGAAGCGGTAGATGGATCAAACAACTGGAGCGTGAACGGTCCAACGCTAGCCGTCAAGACGTTGGCTAGTTCATCAGGTGGAGGATCAACACCAGAACCAACACCAAAACCAACACCAGATCCGACACCAACACCAACACCAACACCAACACCAACACCAACACCAGAACCGACACCAACACCAAAACCAGTCGAGTTGAAGGATATTACGACGCATTGGGCGAAAACTTCGATTGAAAGAGCGGTGGAGTTAGGTTTTGTAAAAGGCTACACGGATGAAACGTTCAAACCGAATCGCACTGTAACTCGTGGTGAGTTCGCTACAATGCTGACTCGTGCACTGAAGCTGGAAGCGGACAGCAACAATGAGTTTACTTTCGCGGATCAAGCGGAAATACCAGCATGGGCACAGCTGTTCATTCAAAGCACCTCTCAAGCTGGTATCATTAAAGGCTACGAAGATGGTACGTTCCGTGCGAATAACGAAATTTCACGTTCAGAGCTGGCGGTTATGATCGTTCGCGCCCTAGGACTTGAAGTGAATCCAACTGCCAAGCTTGCCTTCAATGATGCTGATCAAGTGCCAGTGTGGGCAACTCCTTACGTAGCGGCAGCTGCAGAAGCAGGTCTAATTAAAGGCTATACAGATGGCAGCTTCAAGCCTGCTGCATCTGCAACGAGAGCCGAAGCTATTACATTGATTTTAGCTATGCTAAATAATAAATAGATAACTTTCTCCGACGGACAAAACGATCCAGGTGCAAATGACTCCGACGATTATCAGTTGTTGAAGAAATAAGAGTATAACATATGCGCGATAACCCTTAGTAAGCAGGCAAGCATTGTCATGCTTGCCTGCACTAAGGGTTATTTGCTTCAATAAGGGAATTTACAAGTCAATGAATTTAACATAATCACTTATACATAAGGAGAGAAACTGAAATGAGAAAAATTACAGCTGCATTAATCGGAGCAGGACAAAGAGGGGCAGGAGCGTATGCTCCTTACGCGTTAAGCCATCCGGAAGAGCTGCAATTTATAGCTGTTGCAGACTTGGATACTACTCGGAGGGGAGACTTCCAGCAAGCACACAACATTGTTGAAGAGAACTGCTACTCAAGCTGGGAGGAGTTGCTTGCAGGGCCAAAAATAGCTGATGCTGTTCTGATTTGCACACAAGATAAAATGCATTATGAGCCTGTGCTTAAGGCATTGGAGAAGGGCTATCATGTGCTTCTGGAAAAACCAATGTCACCGGATCCTTTGGAATGTATCGTGATGGGCGAGTATGCCGAAAAATATAACCGGGTATTTTCGATTTGTCATGTGCTTCGTTATACCGACTTTTTCACGACGATCAAGCAGCTCATTACAGCTGGAAGACTTGGCAAACTCGTCTCGATTCAGCATACGGAGAATGTGGAACATCGACATCAAGCCCACAGCTTCGTTAGAGGTAACTGGAGAGATTCGGAGGCTTCCAGTCCGATGATTCTTGCCAAGAGCTGCCATGATATGGACATTCTACAGTGGCTCGTAGACTCGGAATGCACCAAAGTGTCTTCATTCGGTTCCTTGACCCATTTCCGCAAAGAAAATGCGCCAGCGGGTGCGACTCTACGTTGTTTGGACGGCTGTCCTGCCAAGGATGAGTGTCCTTATTATGGTCCTAAAATGTATATCGAGCGAGATGATTGGGTGGGGGCGGTGCAACGATCCGTCGTCAGCAATGAGCCAAGCGAAGATGGCGTGCTTCAGGCATTGAAGGATGGTCCTTACGGAAGATGTGTATATCATTGTGACAATAATGTAGTCGATCATCAGGTTGTAAATATCGAATTCGCCAATGAAGTGACCGTTGCTTTCACAATGAGTGCTTTTACATTTGAAAGTGGAAGATCGCTCAAGATTATGGGTACACACGGTCAGATTAGAGGCGATATGGAGAAAAATGTAATTGAAATAACAAGCTTTATTACTCGGGAGACGGAGACCATTCATCTTGATGCGGATGTAGCAGGACATGGTGGTGGAGATGCAGGTATTATACGAGATTTTGTAAACCTTGTACGAAGTGATGGGAAAGAAAAGGGATTAACCGGAGCGAGTATTTCTGTACAAAGCCATCTGATTGCTTTTGCAGCAGAGAAATCTCGGTTAGAAAGCCGTGTTATTAACATGTCTGAATATATTAGTGAATTGAAAAAAGATTAATGTAGGTAGATGACATTCGAGTATTTCAAGCTCAGGAGACAAAAAACCTGAGCTTTTTAATTTTCTAAATTTTATTAGAAAAATCAAGGTCAAATAAATAAGAGTGAACTTGTAGTACAACTGTTGGACTCCTTACCTTAGATCACGATTTAGGGGAAGATTATCAAGGAAATGAACTGAGGAACGGATATGATTTTGTTAAATACTTCTGCGAGCAAGGTCTGAAAGCTAACTTTTCTGCTTCTCTTATGCCTGAGGCTTTAATCGTTTTTGATCTTTTAATTAGTTTTCCTTCATTGTCGTAGCCTGTTTCAACAATTAAACGGTATGAGTTTTTACTTTGCTTTTCAATACTAGCCACTTTTATCCTCCTGTAAGTTCGCTTACAGGAAGTTATTTCCTAAATCGATTTCATGGATACTAATTAAGCCAATTATTAATTGAATCAAACTAAGAAAAATGATATTTGAATACCATCAACAAAATGAATTTTAGTGATTAGTGTTGATACGCAAGAGTATCGAATCGGGAGTGATTTAGATTTCGGAATGTTTTTATAAAGGATTCGTCTCCATTATAGTTTCGTAGAATCTGAGCGGACAAGAAATTCTACAACCTATGATGATTATTAGAAACAGTTGAGATAAATGAAACATAGCATACAATTGCAGAAAGAGACTGCTTATGCAAGATTTATTGTGCTTGGTCCCAATTTATATAGTTTTGACATTGTACAATTATTTTAATAGGGAGCGCACATTATACATGGACAAATGGTTAGATATTCAGAAGAAAGGATATAGATCAAAATCAATAAGATTTGAGTTATGCGCATTTGATGACTAAACTTGAACAAATTTATAAAATACCTATGCTGAGAAATAAACTTTTTGAACCTGAAGATCCTGATATTATTCGCGTATATCGTATGTCAACTCTGCTGTGAAAGTTGAGTTAATAACTGTTCCATGTGTTTTCACTTATTGTGAATGTTGTTTAGATTTTATCACTTGCAAGTTAGCATACCGTCACAACATAATGTAAGCGTTGACATTACATAGAGTGGACCAGTGCGGATTACTGCTTCACTACTAAAGTGAACATATTTTATTTTGAAGAGAGGTGACAGATAAAAGAGGGTAAAGCTTACTTGAATAGATCGCAATATGGGCTTCAGACCAACGGTTGTAAGGTTAATTTCAATATCAAAGATGCGAGAAGGAGGAATTGTGTTGTTCATATCAAAAAAGTTAACCATGCTGCTTGTAATGTCTCTATTGTGTTCCTTATTGATTCCTGTAAGTACCTTAAGCGCAGCAACTGAAGTCCTGCCTGAATCCTTCGAGGGCTCTACAATCCCTCAAGGGTGGTCTGCTGTAGGAGGTGGTGCTGTTGCGCTTTCTGATCTTCATGACAAAACTGGCTCCAATTCATTGATGTGGACATGGTCGAATGGAAGCAAGCTGCAGTCGACCAGCCTTCCGAATATGTCTGAAGCCATAGGCAGTAACGGGGGATTGAAAGTGTGGGTGTACAATGAACAGCCGATGGCCGACAAATTTCTGACGTTCAACCTGGGAACTGGGGCGGAGCTGTCGGAGGGCGTCCCGCGGTATACGTTCAAATTCCACATGAATTTTTCTGGGTGGAGGACGATCTGGATCAAATTAAATAATGAGGCAAAAAATCCAGCTTACACCGGCAATGCAGTTCCCACTACGATGGAGGTTGTTGCGCCGCCCACACCATCAACCGCCAACGTCTTTATCGATCATTTTCAGCTTACCGGTACGATCCACCATTCGTATTCGGCTGATAACCAGGCTCCTTATATGAGCAATGCCAAGTTCAGTCAGACCTATCGCGCATCCTTGAAGCAGCCTTCACTGCCTGCAGAAACGCAGATAACGTTGCAGCAAGAACAGGATTTCGACACGATCATGAGCCGCTTGGATGCATACATATACGGAGACAATTTGGATTATACAAGCTTGCCTGACGGTCCTGTCAAAACTCGTTTTAATGCCTTGCTTGCCAAATTGCCAACTCGTATTGCCGAATACGACGCATTCAACATAAACAGGGACGGAAATGGCATAGTTCATGGCCCTGGTATCTTTGTCGATGAAGAAACGAGTGCCACCAAGAGCCCGTATAATGGACTGTCACACAGCAAATTTGAGAAGATTTGGACGGGCTTGGTCCATGATTACAAGCTTAACGGGAATGAGCAAAGCAAACAAAAATACTTTGATCTCCTGGATCATTTCCATGATCAGGGTTGGGCTGATGGCAGCGGCATGGGCAGCCAGGCCTCCATCAAATTAAGGTTGTCTGGCTATGCTTATGCTACCTATCTGATGAGGAATGAATTAAAGGCAGCAGGCAAATTCGAGAGGGAAATGGCGACCTTGCGCTGGTTTAGCAAGTTCGGTGACGCCCTGGATTTCCGTCCTACGGACATTAATAGCCTGGATTTGGTGAACACGGATGAGATGAGAACGGTAACCATGTACAATTTGATGTACATTCTTATGATGGATCATTCGCCGGAGAAGGTCCGTTATATGAAGAGCTTCCTCGATTTTGTCGACAAGGAGTTGGCTGTTTACTCTGGATATCAAGAAACGCTCAAACCGGGCTTTACGGGTTACCACCACGAGGGCATTTATATGAATGCTTACGTACCAGATGCGATCTTTGTCGGCTCATTAATTCGGTATCTCATCAACGGCACCAGCTTTCAGCTGGATTCCGCAACGATGGAGAATATCAAGCAATTCCTACTCATGCAGCGCTCCTTAGGAAATAAATACGAGATGTCGCATAGTCTGTCCGGTCGTTTTCCGCAAGGCAATTCCACGTTGCAGACGCAGTATATCTCCTATGCGCTCAACGCGCTAAGCGGAGATGAGGAGCTTAAGGGAATCTTCCTTGACCTGTGGGATCCGAACGACCCGCTCATTGCAGCTAATTTTGCTACCAAGGTGGAGAACTCCATCATTTATAATGCAACGCTTGGAGAACTGCAGATCTCGGAATCCGCAGCTGCCCAATTTACACAACAAGGGATATCGGCGCAAAGTCCTGCTTTTGGCTTCAAAAACTATAATTACGGCGCGGTGGCACTATTCCGAAAAAATAATTGGTTAGTTACGACCAAAGGGTTTAATCAGTACAACTGGGACTACGAAAAAGACAGCATCAATAATGTATTCGGCCGTTATTTAAGCTATGGAAACACGGAGATTATGCTGCCTGGAGGCTACAAAAGCAGCGGCCTGGATATTTCTGCGGGATGGGACTTCAACCGCTGGCCCGGCACTACAACGAAGCATATTCCGATTCTACAGCTGGAAAACGCAAAGCATCGCTCCTACTCGGACGAAACGTTCGGCGGCGGCGTGAGCAGCGAGGGGCAGTATGGCGTATTCAGCATGAGAATGCATGATACAGCCTACGATACGACCTTCCGGGCGAACAAGTCGTGGTTCTATTTCGGAGATGAAATTATTGCCTTGGGATCGGATATTGTAAACAGCGACACCGACAATCGGACGGAAACGACTCTGTTCCAATCGAATATGAACGGTACCGTAATGCCTTTCTACAACAATTCCTCCGAAGCGATCCATACGTTCCCTTATAGCAGCACGACGACAACGAATGCCAAGGTATGGATGGTGGATCCGTTCGGCAATGGCTATATTATTCCGAATGCAAATGGCCTCCGAGTCGAAAGAGGGGTGCAGGAATCTTACACCGAAAAAGCAATTAACGAGAAGACGCAAGGAAACTATACGACAGCATGGCTTGATCACGGAACGGCTCCGACTAGCCAAGGCTATGAATATGTCATTCTCCCTCAAAAGACGCATGAGCAAGTGGCGGCAGCAGCGCAAGCTTTGGATTATTCGGTGCAAAGGAAGGACAATATGGCGCATATTGTCAAACATAATACGAGTAACGTCATTGGTTATGCCTTGTTCAATCCGACTATCCCGCTTACGTATGGTGTATTGAAAAGCGTGGATACTCCGGTGCTGGCAATGGAAAAAAACAAATCCGATAACCGTATCGTGCTCAGCCTCTCGGATCCTGATCTTCGACTGGCGAAATCACCATCTCTTGGCAACAAAACGGTGGAACAATTAAAGACGCCAAGTCAACACAAGACGGTATTGGCGAAGCTGAACGGCGATTGGACGTTCCCGGGTGCTGCGCCTGCCGGTGTAACGCTTGTGGGTTATGATTTAGCTACCAATACCACTACATTGGCTTTTGATTGTGTGGACGGCAAAAACTTCGATGTGGACTTGGTGACAAGGTCATCAATGTTCAGTGACGGCTTTGAGGGTGGATTAGGGAAGTGGATCGACACAACGAATGCCAAGATCCGCAATACCGATGTAAGCCTAACCAACAACAATACGATGAGAAGCGTCAACGGTTCTGAATGGACCGATTATACGCTGGAAGCGGATGTTACGGTTCAAAGCAGGCAAGGCGGGCTCGTATTCCGGGGGCAAAGCAATCTGAGTCAATATTATTTGCTCGATGTCAGAAACTACGACAATAAGATCAGTCTGTTTAAAATGTCAGGATCGGGAACCTTGCTTGCCAGTACTAATTTTAACGTGGAGTTAAATCGCGCTTATCGTCTTAAGATTGTTGCAAGCGGACACACATTCACTGTGTTTGTAGACGGGGTCCAGGTCTTGATAGCGTCAGACAGTACTTATACGAGCGGGAATGTAGGTTTTAGAGTGCCTGGTGCTACAGCCTCGGCCAAATTCGATAATATTAGTGTGACTTCTTCTTCCGGTGTGATGTTGCAAGAGGATGATCTGGAGAATGGCTTGGGAGGTTGGCAGAATACGACCAACGCTACTACGGGTCCGGTGGATCCGGGTCTAGCCGATCTGGCCTTGACAAATAACAACTTGATGAGATCAAACACAGGCTCCGCATGGACGAATTATACCCTGGACCTGGATGCTACCGTTCTTAATAAGCAAGCAGGCATCGTGTTTAGGAGTCAGGACAGTACCCATTATTATCTGCTTGATGTCAGAAGCTATGACAATACGATCAGGTTCTACAAGATTGCTGGATCCGCTGTGCAGCTATCCAGCACGCCATTCACTGTCGATCCGAACCGGAAATATCGAATTCGAGTGGTTGCGGACGGCAGCAATTTTACCGCTTATGTCGATGGCGTACAGGTGCTATCCGCGATGGACAGCAGCTACACCAGCGGAAATATCGGATTTCGCTTGCCTTCCGCGGATGCGCGCGCGGTATTTGATAACGTATCTGTATACGGGGAATATGATACAGAGGTATCTGAACCGTTAACTACAGCAACTGTTACTCCGGTTCAACCGGACGGACAAAACAATTGGTATGTTCATCCGGTAACATTAAGCCTCAGCCCGGCGGAGCATTCATCCCATTTAGCAAAAACGGAATACAGTCTCGATAACGGTGCAACGTGGTTGCGTTATAACGAACCGGTGGAGTTTGATCAAGACAAGGCGTATTCGGTCACCTACCGCTCTACGGACCTTGCAGACAAGGTGGAAGTTGCAAAAACGGTAAGTTTCAAGATGGATATATCGGCTCCGACGATCACGGTAACGAATGTTGTATACAATCATTTCAGCGATGCAGAAACGTGGTTGCCATCAATCGAATTAAACGATAATGGTTCCGGAATTGATGCAAGCAAGACAAAGGCGACGCTGGATTCGAAGGATTATCAACTAGGAGATCGCATTGAGCTTTATACTCTGCCGCTGGGGCCACATACTCTAAAGATCCATGCGAGCGATTTAGCAGGAAATGAAGGAAGCACAACGGTGACATTCCAGACTTATGCAAGTGTCGCAGGTTTGAAACAATTGGTGGCGCGCTTTGCAAACAACAATTGGATCAATAACAAAGGAATAACGAATAGCCTGCAAAAGATGTTGGATCATAATAAATTACAGTCATTCATCCATCATGTTCAGGCCCAAAGCGGTAAGCATATTACGAAAGAGGCAGCCGATTACCTGCTGCGCGACGCAAACGCATTGTTAAACTAGCCATATGATCGTCCAAAAACAATCCCCCGCCGATGTTACGGCGGGGGATTGTTGCTTAGGTAAAATGCATGATGATTCAAAGATGCCGATTGGTTTCCACATCACATTTATTGCAATTGCTTTCTACGAATTAACAACGCCCTTTTCCACTTTTAAAAGTCGATTTTGCGTTTTATCAGTATACGTATAAGCCAAATCCATTCGATAATGAAAATGTATCACACTACATGGAATAGAAAGGAAAACTAAAATGGAAAAAAAGAAGAAGCTCTGTACGGCAATCAGCATTGTGTTAGGAGTGGCAATGCTCACGGCAGGATGCACCTCCGCTCCCGAGGGGGAGAAGCCATCGATACCGGATAAGAATCAAGCTCCGGCAACAGTAAGCTACCCGCTCAAAGCAGGCTCCACTCTCACTTCATGGCAAGTGCTGAACAACAATCTGTCATCGGTTAACATTCAGAGCATGGCAGAGACCAGCTTCGGAAAGGCACTTGAGAAACAGACTGGCGTCAAGGTAACCTATACGCATCCTCCGGTTGGGCAAACATCTGAGAAGTTCAACTTGATGGTCGCATCCAACGAGTTGGCGGATGTTGTCGAATACACCTGGACGGCTTATCCAGGAGGACCGGAGAAGGCCATTAAAGATAAGGTTATTCTGCCGTTGAATGACATCATCGATCAATATGCGCCAAATTTGAAGAAAATCATTGATGCTGACCCGGAAATGTCTAGGCAGTTGAAGACGGACAGCGGGCAATACTATGTATTTCCTATGCTGCGGGAATCGCCTTCACAGTTGGTATACAAGGGACCTGTAATACGCAAGGACTGGCTGGATGAATTAGGTTTGCCTGTCCCTACGACGATCGACGAATGGCATGTAACACTTAAAGCTTTCAAAGAAAAGAAAAATGCAGCTTCGCCGTTTACCGCGAGATACGCCGGCGGCAGGTGGGATCTGGAAGATGCTTTTATCGGGGCATTCCAAACTTCGAATGATTTCCATATCGACGATCAAGGAAAGGTCCATTACGGTCCCTATGATCCGCAGTTTAAAGAAGCGCTGACGCTGCTTCGCAACTGGTATCAGGAAGGACTTATCGATAAAGATTTCGCCATACCGGATGGCGATGGGAAAATCCTTGATAATAAAATAACTTCCGGCATCTCCGGAGCTACAGTTGGCGCATTGGGAGGAGGCATCGGACGCTGGCTCGATACTATGAAGACCAAGGATCCTGCATTTAATTTGGTGGGAGCGCCTTATCCGGTACTGAATAAAGGAGAGAAGGCATTCATCGGGCAGCGAGACTTTAAATATACCCCCGGAGGTTCGGCAGCTATCTCCGCTTCGTCCAAAAATGTAGAAACAGCAGCTCGTTGGCTTGATTATGCATATAGCGAGGAAGGAAAGATGCTCTTCAATTACGGCATTGAGGGCGAAAGCTACAAGATGGAGAGTGGAGTACCGAAATTTACAGACTTGATATTGAAAAATGAGAAGTTTAATGTTCAACAGATATTGTCCCAATACTCCAAGCAAAACGGACCGTACATGATGGATAAGAACCGAAATTCAAACACGTATAAGCAGCAGGATGATGCCGCCCAAGTCTGGTCGGAAACGGAAGCGGCAAAGCACATCCTTCCGAAGATCATTACACCGACACCTGAGGAAAGCGCTCAAGTAGCCAAAATTGTAACCGATCTGAACAGCTATAAGGAAGAAATGTACGTGAAATTCATTATGGGCAAAGAATCGCTGGACAACTTTGAGAAGTATCAAAAGCAACTGAAAGCAATCGGAGTGGAGAAGGTCATTGCCATCTACCAAAGCGCGTATGACCGTTATTTAAAGAGATAATGCACAGAATTCATCTAGGGAAGTTAGTTTCCCATATAGGTTAGGGTTGCCAGCTTCCCTTATTATGGATTCGAGAGAGGTGTAGTGTATGGGATTACAAGGCATTGTGAAAGAACTGAGGACGAATAAATATATCTACTTGATGCTCGCTCCCGTCCTGTTGTATTATGCGATCTTCCATTATGGTCCCATGTACGGCGCTATTATCGCATTTAAGGATTTTAGTCCCGCGCTTGGAATTACGGGGAGCCCTTGGAGCGGGTTTAGTCATTTCGCCGATTTTTTCAATGGCATTTATTTTTGGCGTATTTTAAAGAACACAATCTTGATTAGTACATACGAACTAGTCTTCGGATTCCCTGCGCCTATCATCATGGCACTGCTGCTTAATGAATTAAGATCAGCTATGTTTAAGCGTATGGTACAAACGGTTACGTATATGCCGCATTTTATCTCGCTTGTCGTCATTTGCGGAATTCTGAAGGATTTTACAAGCTCAGGCGGCATTATCACGTTAATTTATGAGTGGATTACCGGCAGTAACCTTGGGGAGAGTCTTCTGTTGCAGCCCGAAATGTTCCGAACGATCTTTGTTTCATCCGGAATTTATCAGCAAATTGGCTGGGGGACGATCATTTACTTGGCAGCTTTGACAGGAATTGATATGGAGCAGTATGAAGCTGCCAAAATGGATGGAGCGAACCGTTATCGTCAGATGCTCCACATCACAATTCCGGGTATCCTTCCTACGGTTGTCATCATGCTCATATTAAATTTAGGTCAAATGCTCAGTGTCGGTTTTGAAAAAATCATTCTGCTCTACACGCCGGTCACCTTCGAGACGGCCGATGTTATTTCTTCCTATGTGTATCGGATAGGCTTGCAAGATTTCAACTACAGCCTCAGCGCAGCGGTAGGCTTGTTCAATTCCGCCATCAACTTCATCATGGTTATTGTTGCCAATGCCTTAAGCCGTAAGTTGAATAATACCAGTTTGTGGTGAAAGGAGGAAACTTCATGGAGAAACGTACACTAAGCGGCACCCTTTTTGATTCGGTAAATTATGTTGCGTTAGCGGGTTTGATGGTACTAACGATCTATCCAATCCTTTATGTATTTCTAGCGTCGGTGAGCGAGCCCAGTGAAATTCTTTCTCATAGCGGCCTGTTATGGAAGCCTCTCGGTTTTACGTTGCTCGCCTATCAGAAAGTGTTCGAAAATCCCATGATTCTGACCGGCTATATCAATACCGTTACTTATGTCGTACTCGGATTGGGGATTAACTTGCTGCTAACTTCACTTGGTGCTTACGGGCTGTCCCGTCGCCAATTAAAGTACAGGAAGCAAATCACGTTATTCATCATCTTTACTATGTTTTTCAGCGGTGGATTAATTCCGTTTTACCTGGTTGTAAAAGGCATAGGTTTGAATAATACGTTATGGGCATTGGTCCTTCCTACTGCGATCAGTACGTTTAATCTCATGATTATGAGGACCTCCTTCGAAGCGATCCCTGCCAGCCTGGAGGAATCTGCACGCATAGACGGGGCGAACGATCTTGTTATCCTGTTTCGTATTATTCTTCCGCTATCGCTCCCGGTCATTGCGGTCATGACGTTGTACTACGGAGTCAGCCATTGGAATTCTTGGTTTAATGCCATGATTTTTCTCAACGATCGGTCGCAATATCCGCTTCAGTTGATCTTACGGGAGATCTTGATCCAGAATGATACCAGTGCGATGTCGGCAGGTCTGGACATTGGCCAATCCAATATAGTTGGCGAAACGATTAAATATGCAACGATTATGGTAGCGACTGTACCTATTCTTCTCGTGTATCCGTTTCTTCAGAAATATTTTGTCAAAGGGGCATTGGTTGGAGCTGTTAAGGGATAATGCTTACCGAACTTAAATTAGAAATATACCATTGGAGGTTATACGATGAGCCAGAAAACGAGTACAAAAGAACAAGATCAAGCACCAATTGTTAGGCGAGGTGTCCATAGCTATAGCAAAGCAGAGCAATGGGTAAAGCCCGAGAATCCGCTTCTGCTTGAGCGTCTCGAATGGTTCAAGGATCAGAAGCTGGGTATCATGATGCACTGGGCGCCTTACTCTCAGCTTGGTGTCATATCATCGTGGCCTCTTAGCGACGGGGATGCATCTTGGTCACGTGCGAATATCGATTGGGATGTCGACGCAGAGGAATTCAAGCAGCAGTACTTCGCATTAAATAAAACGTTCAACCCGGTGCGTTTTCAGCCCGAGCTATGGGCAGACCTGGCTGCGGAGAACGGATTCAAATATTTAAATTTTACGACCAAACATCATGACGGCTTCTGTATGTGGGATACCCAAACTACAGACTACCGAATTACAGGTCAAGATTGTCCATTCCATACACACAAGTATGCCGATGTTTGCAAGCAGCTTTTCGATGCCTTTCGCGCGAAAGGCTTAGGAATCTCAACCTACTTCTCAAAGGCCGATTGGCACACGCCTTCCTACTGGGCGCCAGGAATGGAGTGTGGAACCGTGACGTCGCGAGGGGTCTCTTATGATGCAAATGAATATCCAGAGCTATGGGAGCAATTCGTGCAATTCACCCACGAGCAGATTATGGAGCTGATGACTCGCTACGGCCGCATTGATATGCTCTGGCTCGATGGAGGCTGGGTCAGGGAAAGCAGAGGCGAGAACATCAGACTGGGTGAAGTCGTGGAGAAAGCCCGGGAAATTCAGCCTTGGCTCCTGACGGCTGACCGTGGTGTCGGCGGACCGTATGAGAATGTGATTACTCCTGAACAGACTGTGCCCGATGTTGCATTGGATGTTCCGTGGGAAAGTTGTCTTACGATGGGAGCGGGTTGGTCGTACCGCTATGAAAATGAGCATGATTATAAATCCGTTCGGCAGTTGATTCATCTGCTTATTGAAGTTGTAGCCAAAGGGGGCAATTTGGCCCTCAACGTCGGACCTCAGCCTGACGGTAGGCTGCCTAAAACCGCCATTTCCCGGATTAAGTCCATGGGAGAATGGTTGAAGGTTTATGGGGAGGGAATCTACGGGACGCGTATTTGCGAGCCATATTCGGCGGACAATAGCTATTTTACGAGAAAAGGCGATACGATCTATGCCTTCTGCTTGTATAACGACGATAGTGAGACTGTCCAGGAGGAAGTACACCTTCCATTAACGCAGGACTTCGGCCGCATTGATCTGGTGGGCGGACAAGACAATCTGGAATACCGCCGGACCGAGAACGGGATCGTCGTGCGGATACCCGATCATGATCGTTCTGCTCCAGCGCCGATCGCGCATGTATTCCGAATCAGTTAAGTTTGAGCACAATCGAAGAGGAGGAGATACGCAATGAGAAACATACTGATTATTGTCTCCGATCAGCTTTCCTGGAAGGCGCTTCCTGTTTACGGCGGGATTGCAGAAACTCCGAATATTGACAGAATTGCGAATGGGGCCGTAGCCTTCGACCGATGTTATACCCCGGTTCCGTTATGTATGCCCGCACGAGCCTCTTTCTGGAGCGGTGTTTATCCTCACGAGACAGGCGTTTTGTCCAATATTAAAAAGTATGCTATTCCTGCCGATCTCCCAACATTAGGAGAGGTGTTCAATCAAGCGGGATATGATACGGTTCATTTTGGAAAAACTCATGCTGCTGGAGCGTTAAAGGGCTTTTGGTGTGAAGAGGAGGGCTCGTTGGAGGTGGAAGGTACACCGGCATGGCCTGTATCCAAGGATACCGAGAGAGATCGTTTTACGACGGAGAAAACCGTGGAATATTTAGAAAAAAATAAACATTCCGATACGCCGTTCCTTATGATTGCAGATTTTGTGAACCCCCATGATATATGTTCCTGGACGGGTAAAAACAAAGGGCTGCATGAGGATGTGGACCCAGGCAGTCCGTTGCCGCCTCTGCCACCAAATTTCGAGTTTGATGATATCGAGAACAGACCGGATGCAGTCAAATATATTTGTTGTTCACATACTCGTCAGGCTCAGACATCGGAGTGGAGCAGCGAAATCTTCAGGCATTATCTGGCTGCCTACTACCACTATATTCATAGAGTGGATGCGGAAATCGGTCTAGTTTTGGATGCGCTTGAGAAATCAGGCAAGTATGAGGATACGCTTATTATTTTTATGGCAGACCATGGAGACAGCATGGCATGTCATGGCAAAGTAACAAAGGATGTGGATTTTTATGAAGAAACGAACCGTGTACCGTTTATTTTCAATTTTCCGGAGTACCGCAATCAGCCTTCACGTAAGGAACATGCTCTGACAAGCCTGCTGGATCTATTCCCGACCCTTTGTTCCTACGTAGGGATTGAACAGCCAACAACGCTGCGCGGCGAAGATCTAATGCCGATCATTATGGGGCAAGGGAAGCTTGACCGTGAATATATTATTGGTCAATGGTATTCAGAATGGGATTTATCCATTAGCCCTGGAAGAATGGTTCGGACAGGAGACTATAAATATATGCATTATATTAACGACGGTGAGGAACTGTTTGATCTTGTAAGGGACCCTTATGAAACGAAAAATGTAGCAAGACATGCTGCATATGCCGAACAGATGGAAAGACACCGCAGACTTCTGGAAGACCATATAAAAAAAACTAAGGATAACTTTATGGACTTACACTGGAAAGAGTTGGATGATGATTTGCGGTGGAGAAGCCATGAGGTTGGCTATGGAAAGCATCGGGGACCGGCTGTAGGAGAAGTTGGAAAGGGATTGGTCAGGGGCTAGAAGGTTTCCGAATCCGCTAAGTCATTCGAAGGAGAAAAAATACAAATGGGTGAACATTCGAAAGAAGTATGGGTGGACGAAGCATGGAGCAAGATCATTGCGAAAATCGATCAAACGAGCCAGACGATCGGTGCGGGCTTTCCGCATGTATCCAAGGAAGGCAAGTATGATTGCACGGGTCCTCATTTTTGGACGTCTGGCTTTTGGCCCGGACTCTTGTGGCTCGTATTCCGCGATACGAACAATGGGGAGCTGAAGCGGATTGCCGAAGCCTGCGAGAGCGCAATGGACGCTTGTATCGACGAATATACGAGACTTCACCACGATGTCGGCTTTATGTGGAGCTTGACCTCGGTTGCTAATTATAAGCTGACGGGAAGCGAAGAATCGAAGCTGCGCGCTTTGAAGGCGGCGGCATGGCTTGCGAGCCGGTTCAATATCCGCGGCAATTTCATCCGCGCCTGGAATGGGGAGAGCAGAACCGGATTGGCGATCATCGATTGTATGATGAACCTGAGTCTGCTGTTCTGGGCTTCCGATGCCATAAAGGATCCGCGGTATAAGCATATTGCAGTGGAGCATGCGAACACCGTGCTACGCGAATTTATCCGCGAAGACGGCTCTGTTTACCACATCGTACAGTTCGATCCGGAGACCGGAGAGCGCGTCGGCGCATTGGGCGGTCAGGGATTTGCTCCTGAATCGGCATGGGCGAGAGGCGCGGCATGGGCGCTATACGGATTGGCGATTTGCTACAAGTATACGAAGGAAGACAAGTATTTACAGGGTAGCAAGAAAGTAGCTCACTTCTTCCTGGCCAATTTGCCGGAAGACCTCGTACCTTACTGGGATTTCCGTTTGACAACGCAAGAGGGCGCGCCAAGAGACTCTTCTGCCGCCTCGATTGCGGCAAGCGGTCTGCTGCTGCTTGCGGAGCTGCTGCCAGAGGAAGAAGGACGATTATACGGAACGTCGGCGAGACGCATGTTGAAATCGATGGCGGATCATTACGTAATCTGGGATGCGGGCGACGAAGCGATACTGCCTCATGGCACAGGGCACTGGCCTGCTGGCAAAAATATCGATGTCGGCTTAATTTACGGCGATTATTATTTCGTGGAGGCGCTCTCCAAACTGCGCGGACAGACGGAATTGTTCTGGTAGACAAGCAAGACCAAGCTCGAAAGAGATAGAACAAACACGCGAATCTATTACTTTTATTTGGAGGATAAGCATGGACAGTCAAGCGTCAATAAACTCTGGTTATATGAATTACGATGGAGAACCTGTTAAGGTCGTCATTGTGGGTGCCGGTCATCGGAGTCTGATATATGCCTCTTATGCGGAGAAGCACCCCGAACAAATGAAAATTGTCGGAGTCGTCGATCCGGATGGTGAGCGCAGAGCTCTAACCAAGGAGAGATTTGATTTACAAGATGAATGCTGTTTTGCTGATATTAAGGAGCTAGTCGGTAAGCCCAAGATCGCGGATGCCGTGATTAACGGTACCATGGATCATTTGCATGTATCTTCCTCGATTCCGTTGCTTAGGGCCGGATATGACATCATGTTGGAGAAGCCGATCGGCGTCAGCGCGGATGAAGTTTTGGAGTTGTATGAAGAAGCGGAGCTCCTGGGCAGGAAAGTTATGATTTGTCATGTGCTGCGCTATGCGCCATTTTACGAGTCGATTCGTCAAACGATAGCAGATGGCGTAATTGGCGATATTGTCAGTTTGACGACAGCTGAGAACGTCACTTATCACCATATGGCCATGGCTTATGTCAGAGGAAAATGGGGGCGTCTGGATAAAGGAGGTTCCTCTATGCTCATGGCTAAAAGCTGCCACGACTTGGACGTCATAGCTTGGATGAAGGGAGACGTCCAGCCGGTGAAAGTAAGCAGCTTCGGAAGTCTGCTGCAGTTCCGGCCTGAGAAAGCGCCTTCAGGGGCGGGCACGCGTTGTCTGGTCGATTGTTCCATTGAGGAATCTTGTCCTTATTCTGCGCGGAAACATTATATTGATCAGCGTTTGTGGAGTGGTTATGTAAACTATAATACCCACTTAGGCGTTACAATGAGCGATGAGGAATTGGCGGAATCATTGCGAACGGACAGTCCGTACGGCCGTTGCGTCTGGCGCTGCGATAACGATGTGGTCGATCATCAGACGGTAATCGTAGAGTTCGCAGATGGCAGTACGGGAACGCATGTTATGACCGGGGGCACTTCTAAGCGAGGTCGGACCATCCATATTGTGGGGACTAAAGGCGAAATTCAAGGAGAGATGGAGGAAGGTGCTTATGTCATCCGACATCCCGATGCCCGCAAAGGCCATATCTATTCCGAGCAACAGATCGCTGTTGGGGTGCAAGAGGATATGCATGGCGGAGGAGACTTGCTTCTTGTCGCCGATTTCGTAAAAGTATTGAAGGGTGCGGTGCCATCGATCTCCTCTACATCTCTGGAGAAGTCGCTTCATGGGCACTTGATCGGATTCGCAGCCGATCAGTCGCGACTGGAACAAAGAACCGTTGAAGTCAAGCGAGTGTAAAGGAGTTAGAGGATGTACAAGCGACCGAACGTACTGCTCATTATGACGGATCAGCAGCGATGGGACACGCTGGGCTGCTATGGGAACAAAGCGATCGAAACGGTTAATTTGGATTGGATTGCTGCGGGAGGGACGGTTTTCACTAGCGCTTACTCATCAACGCCTTCCTGCACGCCGGCAAGAGCTTCATTAATGACGGGGATGGATCCGTGGAATACCGGAATTCTTGGGATGGGTCTCGGTCAGGGACCGATGAAATGTCTGGAGAATACGCTGCCGGAGCAATTGGCAGGAGCAGGATACCACACGCAAGGAGTCGGCAAAATGCATTTTAACCCGCAGCGGGCATTATTCGGCTTCCATCATACCGTGTTGGACGAATCGGGAAGAGAGGATGAGCCAGGCTTCGTATCCGACTATCGAAGATGGTTTGAGCAAAACAAAACAGGTGATTATGGATTCACCGATCACGGTATCGATTGGAACTCGTGGATGGCTCGGCCATACCATGCCCCGGAATTTCTTCATCCGACCAACTGGACCGTCAATGAATCGATCCGTTTTATACAAAATCGGGATCCAGGCAAACCCTTCTTCTTGAAAATGTCGTTTGCGCGACCGCATTCACCGTATGATGCCCCCGCCTTTTACTACGACATCTATGAGAAAAAGGATATCCCGAAGCCGCTTATCGGAGAATGGTCCGCTATGCATCATGTAGAGAAGGACGCCGCCAGTCCGGAAGCCTGGAGAGGCAAGCGGAGCGACGAGGAAATTCGTAGAGCGCGGATTGGCTACTATGGCAACATCCATCATATTGATTTGCAAATCGGCCGTCTGCTGATGTACTTGAAGAAAATCGGGCAGCTCGATCATACGCTTATCTTGTTCACCTCGGACCACGGCGATATGATGGGCGATCACCATATGTGGCGCAAAACGTATGCCTATGAAGGATCGGCTCATATTCCGCTTATCGTAAAGCTGCCGAAATCAATGGATGGCGCTCTGGTCGAACGGAGCGATGCCCCTGTATGCTTGCAGGACATCATGCCGACCATTCTCGATGTGGCTGGGGTTCCTATTCCCGATTCCGTGAATGGGCGGAGCCTGCTGCCGCTTATTCGGGGGGAGACAACCCCTTGGCGGGAGTTTGTGCATGGGGAGCATAGCACTTGCTATTCGGAGTTACAGGAGATGCAGTATTTGGTAGACAGTAGATGGAAATACATCTGGTTTCCGCGGATTGACAAAGAGCAGCTATTCGATTTAGCTTCAGATCCTGGCGAATGTGTTGATTTGGCAAATGACGAAGTCTATTCAACTGAGCTGAATCGCTGGCGAGATAAGCTAGTTGCGGTGTTGGCCGTACGGAATGCGGGTTTAACGGATAATGGCGCACTCGTCTGTCAGGCGGGCAAATCGCCGATTGTTTCACCGAAGTACCAGGAACGAATTGCCCGATTAAGCGGCGTTGTTGATTAAAAGAAGGGATGGGTATAACGGTGAATAAGAAGGAAAAGCCCAATATATTACTCATTACAACGGACACGCAACGTTGCGACACGCTTCGATGCATGGGTTCGACATTTGCCATTTCACCTCATCTGGATAGATTGGCAAGCGAGGGGGTGTTGTTTAACAATGCTCATACGGCTTCTCCGGTTTGCTCTCCAGCACGCAGCAGCCTGTTGACTGGTCTTCATACGCCAGTTCACGGCTGTATTGAGAATGGAATCGATCGAAAAAGCGGTCATTTGACCTTTCCAGATCTACTGCGAGAACAAGGATATGTGAATATCATGGTTGGCAAAACACATTTCGGCGAGCAACCGGCTTCATTCGATATTATACGTGAAATCAAAGGTGAAAAGTCCTCGCCCTCTCTTGATGACAGTTACAGCAAGTTCATAAGTCAGTATGATCTGTCAAGATCGAGTACAGGTCCACGATCCATCCCAGATCATCAGCATTTGGACGCTTTTCTGATCGATGCTGCAATCGAGGAAATTGAAGCCTGCCGACAAGCGGGAGATGGTCCGTTCTTTACGTTCTGCTCACTGCTGAGTCCCCATTCGCCATTGGATCCTCCTGGAAATTGGGCCACCCTGTTTGACTCCACTCCTCTGCCGCCAATCGATTACAAACGAGGCGATTTGGAGAATCTCCCCATCCATGCACGAAGATTGCTCGGATTCATCGGCAAGGAGACCGAGCTTGAAGCCAGACTGGATACCCCGGAAGCGTTACAAGAGATGGATCAAAAACGAAGACTTTATTATGGGATGACCGCATTCATTGACGCTCAAATCGGAAGATTGCTCGACTATTTAGATCAGACCGGCTTGAGAGAAAACACGCTTATCATATTCACTTCAGATCACGGCACCCAACTGTTCGATCATGGTTTTGATGATAAGCACAATTACTTGGATGCCACATGGCGCGTTCCTTTTATTATGAGTATGCCTGGAACGCTGCCATTCGGAAAAGTTTGCGATTTTGCTATCTGGACAGACATTGCCGCAACCATTCTGGCAGCAGCAGGAACATACTCACGTTATGTGCAAGGTCTCGATTTGTTTACACCGCTGATGCAAGGCTTGGATTCGCCTCGTCGATGCGCTGTCGGAACACTGTATAAATCGGCAGCTATTGCGACGCGACGCTGGAAGCTAGAGTATTACTTTGAAGAACATACCGGTATGTTGTATGACCGATTAAACGATTCCTCGGAGCGAAGCAATCTATACAATGATCCGAAGTATGATCGTGTCAAGCAAGAGTTGCTTTTAGCGCTTCTGACATGGAGGGCCGACTTGTCAGATTTACAGTTGATGGAAGAGTCTCAGCAAAGTGGCGGTCCAGTAGCGAAACGCATTAAACCGTATTCTCTGGCCAAGAGTGGAATGGAAGTTGAGATGAGACTCGGAATGAAAGCCGAGGCTATAGATCTCTTAATCGATGTATAGGAATAATAGAAATGGAGGTTTAGCCCATGACCATTGGAAAAGTTAAGTACTACAGTTTCCGTACTTACAATAAGGGAATTCATCCCGTTCAAATTGTAACCCCCGATGACGGATACTACATTCACAATTTCTTCGATGTGAAACCATGGAGCCCTTCCGGTCGATATTTAGCCGTGCTTAAACTGCCGTTCCAGGATAAATTGCCGGGACCCGATGACGAAGCAACCGTCTGTATGATTGATTTGCATGATCAGTCAATGGTTGAGCTTTGCAAGACAACTGGATGGGGTATTCAAGTCGGTGCACATCTGTGTTGGGGAGGAAGCGATGATGAGCTATTCTTCAACGATAAAGAGGCGAACTGCGTCTTTGCATACAAACTGAATCCGCATACGGGAGAGAAGGTGCGACTAGCAGGATCCGTATACCAAGCGTCTATGGATGGCCGTTACATCTACAGTCCAAATCTTTCGGTTATCAATTATGCCCAGATGGGCTATGGCGCAACATTGGCACCCGAATACAGTTGTCCGCCCCCGATCGGGGCATCCGAAGAAGATGGACTGTGGAGAACAGATGTTGAAACCAATTGCAGGGAACTATTGTTCAGTTACAAGCAAGCGCTTGATCTTCTCCCGGACAAGAGGGATGTAGAGGGGGCGCGATTTACCTTTTTCCATGTGAAGATCAATCCGCAGCAGACGCGGCTCATGCAGGTAGTTCGCTGCCTGTTTGATGATGGAAGAAGTGAGTTGCGTTTTATTATCACGATGAACATGGATGGGACCGACGCCAAGCTGTCGTTACCGTACGAGTTCTGGCTTAATGGATCTCATCATCCGGATTGGTACACCAACGGAAAAGAGATTCTGATGAACATTCAATTAAATAGGCTGCGCTTCTGTCTATTTGCTGAAGATGGGCAATCTTTTCGACTGACAGCTCCGTTTGCTACAGGTGGCGGTCATCCAAGCTTCTCGAATGACGGACGTTACATTCTGACTGACGCTTATACAACGGAAAAAGAGTTTGTGAATGAACGTTTTGAAGTGCCCATACGATTGGTCGATACAATAGCTGGAACAGACCGTCGATTAATTGATATATGGACGCTTGGAGGTACAGAAATACACGGCACTTTACGCTGCGACCCCCATCCAGTTTGGAGCGAAGACAACAAATACATTTGCTTCAACGGCACGCCGGAAGGAAGAAGACAGGTCTTGATAGCCGATGTGAGTAATCTATTACTATAGAAGAAATGATTGGGCTACGAGCTGCTGACGAATGGAGGAATGTCCTATGGTTAATAAACCTAATATTGTGCTGATTACGACAGATCAGATGCGAGGAGATTTGTTAGGGTGTGCGGGGAACACATTGATCCAGACTCCTCATATTGATTATTTGTCACGAAGCGGCGTACGATTTGATCAAGCCTACTCGTTGACGCCGATTTGCATCCCGGCAAGGGCAACGATTATGACAGGACTGGAGGGTCATCGGCTTGGATTAACGACATACAAGGAGGGTTTTGAGCTTCCTACGAACATAACATTGCCTAAGTTATTAAGCGATGCCGGTTATGAAACGAGAGTGGTAGGCAAAATGCACGTTTACCCTGAGCGATGTCAATATGGATTCGACAGCATGCTGCTATGTGAGGAAGGCCGCATGCTGGGAGTAGGATCCGGAAAACAGCGAGGGTATGATGATTACGAGCAATGGGTTGCCGATCAGGGCTACCCAGGACAGGCCTTTGGCCACGGCATTGCCAACAATGAATATGCAATGTCGCCTTGGCACCTGCCTGACAGCTTACATCCGACGGAATGGATTGCAGACAACAGCTGCAGAACGATCAAGCGGCGAGACTGGACCCGTCCGTTATTTCTGTGGGCTTCTTTTACGGCGCCTCATCCTCCCCTTACCCCATTGATGCGTGATCTATACATGTATGAAAAGGACGACATGCCGCAGCCTGTTTGGGGAGACTGGGTCGACAGACATTCGCTTTATCACCAAAGAATGGTCGCCAGGCATCAAGGGAAGGTGAAGACACCCAAACAAATCGACAGCGCCTATCGTGGATTCTATGCTTCTATCACACAAGTAGACCGTGCTATCAACAGAATCATCGGTACCCTCCGGGAGGAGGGGATACTCGAGAATACATGGTTTCTCTTTACATCGGATCATGGCGACAATATGGGGGATCATGGTCTATGGTTCAAAGCCAACTTCACACGTGGAGCTTGCCAGATCCCGCTTATTGTAACACCGCCCGCCAAAAGAGATACGGGATCCATCCTGGAACTGGGATGGATTCCGGGACAGGTGAATCATTCGCCGGTAGGACTACAAGATATTCTACCGACATGTCTTGCAATTGCAGGACTGCCTGTGCCTGACGATCTAGATGGAAAGAGTTTATTAGGAGCAATTCGCCAGCCCAAGACTGATCGCGTGCGAGAGACGGTACTCGGCGAGTTTGGTCATATTGGTAAACGTTCACTAATGGTAACAGATGGCATTTGGAAGTATATCTGGTTCGAAGAAGAAAGCGAGGAATTGCTCTTTCACATCGAGGACGATCCACAGGAGTTGCACGATAGATCTAGGGATCCATTAGCGCCCCTAGAGGAGTGGAGAAATCGGCTAGCGTTCAAGTTGGGGACGCGGTTATCGGATCCGGCCGTTAGTGATGGCGTATTACGGCCCCGTCAGCTTTTGCCTGAGTTGTCCGAATTTGAACGCGCGCATCTCAATTCGCACAACAACCCTCGAGGTTTACACTGACGCAAACGCATTGTTGCACTAAACTAGCTGCGACCATTACCCCCATGTATGGGGTAATGGTCGTATTATCGATACCGGTGAAGAAAATGCCGAAAACTTAGCTGAATGACTAAATTGTGAGCGCTTTCAACGAAATAACAACGTCTTTTTCGCTTTTATAAGTCGAGTTTGCGTTTTATCAGTATACGTATAAGCCAAAATTATTGGATAATGAAAGCGCATCACCTAATATATGATTGGACAGAAAGGGGAAGCAAATGTGCTAAATAAGAAAAAGCTATATGCAGCAACCAGCATAATCATTGGGATGGCCATGCTCGTAGCAGGATGCACCTCCGCTCCCGAGGGGGAGAAGCCTTCGACTCCCGAGAAGAATCAAGCTCCGGCAACAGTAAGCTACCCGCTCAAAGCAGACTCCACACTCACTTCATGGCAAACGCTGAACAACAATCTGTCATCGGTTAACATTCAGAACATGGCAGAGACCAGCTTCGGAAAGGCACTTGAGAAACAGACTGGCGTCAAGGTAACCTATACGCATCCTTCGGCTGGGCAAATAGCGGAGAAGTTCAACCTGATGGTCGCATCCAACGAGTTGGCGGATGTCGTCGAATACACCTGGACGTCATATCCGGGAGGGCCGGAGAAGGCCATTACAGATAAGGTTATTCTGCCGTTGAATGACATCATCGATCATTATGCGCCAAATTTGAAAAAAATCATTGAGGCTGACCCGGAACTGTCTAGGCAGTTGAAGACGGACAGCGGGCAATTCTATGTATTTCCTATGCTGCGGGAATCGCCTGCACAGTTTGTATACATGGGCCCCGTAATACGCAAGGACTGGCTGGATGAATTAGGTTTGCCTGTCCCTACGACGATCGACGAATGGTATACGACGCTCAAAGCTTTCAAAGAAAAGAAAAATGCAGATTCGCCATTTACCGCGAGATACGCCGGCGGCAGGTGGGATCTGGAAGATACTTTTATCGGGGCATTCCAAACTTCCAATGGTTTTCATATTGATGATCAAGGAAAGGTCCATTACGGACCCTATGATCCGCAGTTTAAAGAAGCGCTTACGCTGCTTCGCAACTGGTATCAGGAAGGGCTTATCGATAAAGATTTCGCCATACCGGATGCCGATGGGAAGATCCTTGATAATAAAATAACTTCCGGCATCTCCGGAGCTACAGTTGGCGCATTGGGAGGAGGCATCGGACGCTGGCTCGATACGATGAAGAGCAAGGATCCTAAATATAATTTGGTGGGAGCTCCTTATCCGGTACTGAATAAAGGAGAGAAGGCATTCATCGGGCAGCGAGACTTCAAATACTACCCGGGAGGATCGGCAGCTATCTCCGCTTCGTCCAAGAATGTAGAAACAGCAGCTCGCTGGCTTGATTATGCATATAGCGAGGAAGGGAAGATGCTCTTCAATTACGGGATTGAGGGCGAAAGCTACAAGATGGAGAATGGGGTACCGAAATTTACCGATTTGATATTGAAAAATGAAAAATATAATCTTCAACAGATGTTGTCCCAATATTCCAAGCAAAACGGTCCGTACCCTAAGGATAAGAACCGAAATACAAACACGTATAAGCAGCAGGATGATGCCGTCCAAGTCTGGTCGGAAACGGAAGCGGCAAAGCACATCCTTCCGAAGTTCATTACACCGACACCTGAAGAAAGCGCTCAAGTGGCCAAAATTGTAACCGATCTGAACAGCTATAAGGAAGAAATGTACGTGAAATTCATTATGGGCAAAGAATCGCTGGACAACTTCGAGAAGTATCAAGAGCAACTGAACGCTATCGGAGTGGAGAAAGTCATTGCCATCTACCAAAGCGCGTATGACCGTTATTTAAAGAGATAATGCACAGAATTCATCTGGGGAAGTTAGTTTTCCATATAGGTTAGGGTTGCCAGCTTCCCTTATTATGGATTCGAGATCGGATAAGATTGCAAGATTTCAACTACAGCCCCAGCGCATCGGAAGGTTTGTTCAATTCCGTCATCAATTATTCTTGCCAATGCCAGTACTAATGATAACGGTGATTCATTTAATAAATCCCGTGAAATTTTATTATAAAATTCTGCTTTGGAAGTCTACTGAAGTTCCGGCCTGAGAAAGCCCTTCAGAGGCGGGCACGCATTGTCTGGTCGATTGTTCCATTAAGGAATCATGCCCTTATTCTGCACGGAAATATTATATTGATCAGCGTTTGTGGAGTGGTTATGTAACCTATAATACCCATTTAGGTGTTACAATGAGCGATGAGGAATTGGCGGAATCATTGCGAACGGACAGCTCGTAACGCCGTTGCGTCTGGCGCTGCGATAACGATGTGGTCGATCATCAGACGGTAATCGTAGAGTTCGCAGATGGCAGTACGGGAACGCATGTTATGACCGGGGGGCACTTCTAAGCGAGGTCGGACCATCCATATTGTGGGGACTAAAGGCGAAATTCAAGGAGAAATGGAGGAAGGTGCTTATGTCATCCGACATCCCGATGCTCGCAAAAGCCATATCTATTCCGAGTAACAGATCGCTGTTGGGGCTCAAGAGGATATGCATGGCGGAGGAGACTTTCTTCTTGTCGCCGATTTTGTAAAAGTATTGAAGGGTGCGGAGCCATCGATCTCCCCTACATCTCTGGAGAAGTCGCTTCACGGGCACTTGATCGGTTACGCAGCTGACCAATCTAGGCTGGAGCAAAGAATCGTAAAGCTTTAACATATGAATATGAGAATTAAGCCCCCTCAAGCCACTTGAAAATGGACGCCATCGGAGTCTAATCCCCCCAAGAAAACGGGGAGGTTCAACATTAGACGACCATTATTCCAATTTATAGGTAAGGTCGTTTTTTTTGCTGCGGAAGGTGCTTCAAGTTTAGATGGCTACATAAGTTGTAAGCGATTTCTACGAATTAACAACACCCATTTTCACTTTTATAAGTCGAGTTTTCGTTTTATCTGTGTAAGTTAAATCAAAATCTATCAGATAATGAAAGCACACCATTCTATATGATTGGACAGAAAGGAAAACTAACATAGCAAGAAAGAAGAAGCTCTGTACGGCAAACAGCATTATGAAGTTAGATTCCTCTATGTCGATGGATCCAAGAGAGGCGGAGTGTGGGAATGGTGTTTTAGATACTGTTGACAAGTAAAGCTGATTCATGGACAATTTCTCTTAATGCTACCGTATCCAGCATGTCTGCCAGAAGACGATAGAGGAGGCCAACCGTGTTACTGAAGAAAATCACAAGAACGAATTCCATCTGGACGAAGTGGTTGATTTCGTATCTATTCATTTTCCTTGTCCCGGTTTTTCTGGGGATCGTTTTTTATTGGCAAACATTGAATATTGTAGAGCAGGAAATTGATTTGTCGAATGAGAAGCTGATTTCACAAATGAGGGAAATGACAGACAGTCGCATGAGAGATTTGGAGCGACTTGGACTGGAATTATCGCTGAACAGCGAAATTATTTCCTTTGCCAGTAAAGAAATCAAGGATCAGGGCTCCGATGATTATCATTATGACGCGCGCCAGCTTGCCATCGTTTTGAACAATTTTAAGCTTACCAACGAATATATTGATCAGATTATCCTCTATTATGATAAAAGTGGAACGGTAATTACCACTGACAGTCGAATATCGGTGGGGCAGTTTGAGAAGATATACCAGCCTTTTTCTCTCTATCAATCCTGGAGAAATATACTAGACAGCAGATTCATTAAAGGATTTTTTCTGGTGAAGGATACGTCCGATCTAAGCGATGAAGCCCAGATCATGCATATAAGAACCCCGTATATGAAAGGACTAGGTAGTGATGGTGCTTACATTATGTTTACAGTGAAAAGTGACAAGCTGTTGCCGCATGCAGAGCAAATCCATTTACACAAAGATAGCTATTATGTGATTAGAGATATGTATGGCAATGTTATTGCATCTACGAGTAAAGCTGCGGCCAACAGCGTGCCTCATATGGAGCTATTATCAACAGATGGGGTGCAAGATATTGAGGTGGAAGGGCAGAGGCTGACGATTCAATACACGACCTCCAATGTGACGGGGTGGAAATACATTTCGGTGACGCCCTCGAGCGTTTATATGGAAAGCGGCTGGAGTGTGAAGCGTCTTATCCGGATTTACATCGTGCTCTGTCTCGTTATTGGTGCACTGCTCACTGCATTCGTGCTGCGCCGGAATTACAACCCTATTCAAGCACTCATTCGCAATCTTGCAACTAAATCCGGTACTACGATGGACGGATCAATTGATGAGTACCAGTTCATTGCCAAGACACTGTACCAGAGCATAGAGTCAACGGAGAAATCGATGGTGCAACTGAAGCAGCAGGGGAACGCTCTATGTAATCAATTTCTTGCT
This sequence comes from Paenibacillus sp. J22P15, assembly GCF_056269345.1. Taxonomy (NCBI): domain Bacteria; kingdom Bacillati; phylum Bacillota; class Bacilli; order Caryophanales; family Paenibacillaceae; genus Paenibacillus; species Paenibacillus sp. J22P15. The sequence goes on along the minus strand of NZ_JBWDNT010000019.1, from coordinate 2,317 downwards.
TCACTGGTCAAGGGGAAGCTGGGAGCAAATATCCCTTTAGATGAGAGGTTGGCTGCTTACGAAATCCAATTTGTAGACGCTAAGTTCGCTGTTATCGTTGTTCAAGTGGAGAATTTGGGGAAGATGACTACTGACGAACCTGTGAAAAGTTATGACCATGAGAAGCTTCTCCAATTTTTTATTACCAACGTAATGGTAGAGCTGGCTAGGGAAAAAAATCAAGCTTACATGTTCGAGGTAGATGATTTTCTTGTCTGCATCATCAATGGAAATTCCCTCACGACGAAGGAACTCACTAGAATTGCTCAATTAGCCAAGAAGTTCATATATGACAGCTTGGAAGTAAAGTTAACCGTATCTTTAAGTGATATTCATGAAGATGTATGGAAACTTCCGCAAGCGTATCAAGAAGCGTTGGAAGCGATGGAATACAAGCTGGTGATGGGCAGCGGAGAGATGATTAGCTATACGGATATTCCGAGTGAGGAGGTCAGCCATCGAGGATACTATTACCCCTTGCACGTGGAGCAGCAGTTAATCAATTTTGTTAAAGCTGGTGATTTACAGCAAGCTCGAACAGTAATCGATGAAATTCTTAAGCAGCACTTAGCTGCGGGTTCGGCCACTGTTAATTTGTCCAGGTGTCTCATGTTCGACATTATCAGCACAATCTTGAAGACGATTGATGAACTGAATCATTTTCAAGGGATCAACGAGATGAACAAGCCGCTGGAGAGGCTGATGAATTGCAAGACCATTCAGGAAATGAAGGAACATTTAATGGTCATTTTACAAGAGGTAACGAATCACATCCAGAGTCAGCGAGATCTTAATACGTATCACTTCTGCGAGAAGGTCAAGTACTATGTGCATCAAAATTACTCCAACCCGGATCTGAATATTTCTGCCATCGGGCAATGGTTTGAAATGACACCCTCCTATTTGTCCAAACGGTTTCGAGAGGAGACCGGGGAGTCGTTGCTTGAATACATCAACTTGTATCGCATCAGTCAAGCGAAAGGATTGCTTCTGGGTGAGTCTCTTTCCATTGCAGATATTGCTTTACAGGTAGGTTATACCGAGTTCGCTACATTTAATCGTATTTTTAAAAAGTATCAAGGAATTACGGCCGGGAAGTATAGAGAAACCGAGTCAGGGTAAGAAGTATTTCTCAGCCGTGTCAATCCGACGTTAAGAGAAACCAATTTAACACGACTTTCGATAAAGAACGTGCAAAAGAAAGAGGATATTAAATAGATGTGTACGTTTGATCTACCTACTATTGCGAGACACACAATTTTTGTTATTAACAAGGTTGACTTCGATTCGGGGCACTGGATATGGAGGGACTATTCATCGTCTTATTCAACTAGCAGGTACTATATCTCAATAAACCATAATAGGGTAGCAACTAAAAAACACGACACAAAACTGCTTGAACAACAGTAGTGTCGTATTTTTTTTGATTAACGGTGCGATCATATTGACGTTTCAGCTCAGCTGTAATTCTACGATAACCATATGTCCGTTCACGTTGATGGTAAATCGATTGAATTTGCTCGGTAACCTCACCATCGAGATTTTGGATCTTGCGCTCTAGGTAGCGATAATAAGCACTTCTCCAGACACCTAGTAATATGAACTGTTAATGAAGGCGTTGATCGTGGTTCGAATGTAAAAATAGTGAATGTTTATGTCAATATTTTTAATGGATGGCCTAAAAGAAAGCGATTACAATGAAGGGGCGGACATGATATCCGTAAAAAAAATAGGAGGATTTAAACGGAAAATATTTTTTTGTTTTGTCTAATGATAAAGTTCATCCTACATCTTTGTCGATGTACTCTGTTCTACGGCCGCGCTGGTCGAGCAAGCCATATTCTCCTTGTTGACGATATTTCCTCATGTTTACATGGAATTAGTTAATACGCGTAAGACAAGACTGAAATCACCAAAGGAAGAAGTGGTGATTTCAGTCTTTTTGTTTTGCGTGCACCGACGCTGCAGTTAACTTAGAAGTGGACGTTAATGGAAAATAGGGAACAGACTATCGCACAAATTGCGTTATTGGTCGGCCGCAATAACGATGCCGCATTTGAAAAAGTTGGAGGGCATTACTACGGGAAAATATCTTAAAACGTGATGTAAGCGACAACCGGTTCAGACGCATAAAAGGGCAGCCTCTTTTTGATATGCTCCCCCTACAGTAGACAGGTTAAAAAATAAAACCTGTAACTGTAAGGGGAGCTTTTTCATGGTCGGGGGAAAATATAATGCGCTAGAGAAACTCAATATCATTGAAGAAGTTTCTAGTGGA